>CAYJOZ010000021.1:0-12850 GCA_964371925.1 uncultured Treponemataceae bacterium
GCGTTATGGAACTGACTTTTCTGACGGAGTAGAACTTACACTTGTCGGAAATGTTGTTGACGCTCGCAACAATAATCCGTCCGATGCTTTTAGTTTAACAAGCTCAACAGGTGCTTTTTTAGAAGTTTTTGACACTTCTACTCTAAACCTCTCTAATATTAAAATTAGTGGAAATAATTCAACTGGTACTAACTTTATTACAAACAATGGTACTTTAAACATTACAAACTCAATTTTTTTAGATAATCTTAATGGTCAAGGTTCAAGTGTAATTTCAAACGTCGGAAATCTTTTTATTGATGGCTCGTTATTCGAAAACAATACCGTTGCTCTTACAGAGAACAATCCAAACGGTCTTGGGCGAGGCGGAGCTATTAGAAATTCTGGAAAGGCACTCATCACTAACTCGACATTTAGGGCTAATGGCTCACAGCATGGTAGCGCTATATATAATACTGAAACAGGTACTATGGAAGTTATTAATAGCATATTTGTGAATAATTTTAGTACAAACGGGAGTAATTATTCTTACGGAAGCATTTTTAACCAAGGTACGCTCATAGTGAGAGATTCTATTTTTCAAAACAATAAAATGGGAGCTGGAGGTGGAATCTATAACGAGGGCAATGCAACCATTTATGATTCGCATTTTACCACTAATACAGCTACAGGGCTTGGCGGGGGCGTTAATAATGGCAGGTTAGCAACACTTACCATATATGATTCTACATTTGATGGAAATAAGGGTACCGGGGCTTCTGCTGCAATAAATTCTGCACACGGTGGAAACGTCAATATCATTGGTAGCACAATAGAAAATCACAAAGTAGTTTCTGAAGTAGATAGTGGCAATTACGACAGAGACAATGGTGGCGCTATGTATTTTTATGGAGTAGAGTTCTTGCGTGATGAAAATAATCAGCTAATTTTTGATAAAAATGGTCATGCAATTGTTAAAACGCCTACTGGACATCTGTACATCGAAGATTCTGTGTTTCGCAATAATACTGTAAGTCGAGGTGGTGGTGCCATTTACAGTACAGGCTATGCAACCATTATTGATACTCTCTTTGAGAATAACTCATCAGACCTAAAGGATGGAGTAGAGAACCCAGATAGCTACAATGCGGGAACTGCGGGGGCCTTTTATGATTATAATTTTACCGACATTCCAACAACAATAAAAGGCTCAACTTTTAAAAATAATTCGGCCTATTCTGCTGGTGCAATTTATCACCCCGCAGGGCACCTCATAATTGATAGTACACTTTTTGACGGTAATTCTGCTATTGATGTTGGTGGAGGTGGTGCTTTAATGAACGGGGGCGTAGGCTCCTTAGTTTTAACCAATTCTCGCTTTATAGGAAACCGTGCAGGCCTTGGTGGTGCCTTTAGCCAGATGTCTCAAAATGGTGCGTATATAGCCAATTCACATTTTGAAAAAAATACTGCAAATTCTTACGGTGGGGCCTTGTATTTAAGGCCGTATCGAAACTCAAGCAATCCTGAGAATGTGAAATCTTACACAGAGATAGTGAATTCTAACTTCGTGCAAAATAGTTCTAATGGCTCAGGTGGAGCAATATATCTTCAGAGCGACTTAGACTTAAGCGGAAGCACTTTTACCGAAAACACTGCAAGTGGAGGGGCGGGAGGTGCTATGTATATTTTAGATTCTTCTGTAGCAACAATTAGGGATGGAGTATTTTTCGCAAATAGTGCTGGAAATGGCGGTGCTATTTCTAATGCTGGAACGCTTGAAGTTTATGATAGTGTGTTTGAAAAAAATTCTGCTTCTAGTGGTTCTGCTATTATAAATAACGGCGAACTAAACATACATAATTCTATTTTTAAGAACAATGTTTCGACTTATAATTCATCATACGACTATGCCAACGTTACAGGAACAATAGACGGAAATGGTATAACAAATATATATAATTCATCATTTCTCAATAACTTTCACAGTTCATCCAATGTGCATGATTATAGTGGTGCAATTACAGGTAGAGGCGTCGTAAACATTATTGCAAACAGTGGTATAAGTTTATTCTCTGGCAATACTTCGAATGGTAGTGCTGCAGGGCTTTTTGTACGCTCCTATAATGAAATTAATCTATTTGCGGGTTCTAGTGATGGAACAAGTGGTACTATTGTAATTAACGATACTATTAGTATTATGTCTAGTGGTAACTTACATATCAATAAGGATAATGGCCACGGCTTCGCAACCGATGGTGTTATTGAAATAAATGATACTATAAAACACTTGGGCGGTGCGCACGATAGCATTTATTCAGTTAATCTATATAACGGAACTTTATTATTTGGAAGTGCAATCGTTAACTATGATACAGATGGCAATGGTATTGGCAATGGAAATGTAACAAGCCAGGGGAGTATTTCTGATAAAGTTACCTTTAATGTTTTTGGTGGAAAAGTTAGCACCGCTAATAAAGAAATTAGAAATACCACTCTCGGAAATATTAACTTGTTTTCTGACGTCCTTTATGATCTTGATGTAGATTTAATTAATGAAATTTCTGACATTCCGACAGCTGCTTCATTTAATTCAAATGGCTATGGTTTTTTAATTGATACAATTCATCTTTTTGGAGATACTGACAAAGCATATACGGAAGTTTTAGTAAGTGATGGAAGTATCGAAGTGGGTCTTAGTGAACAAACGGTTGCAGCCTATACTCAAATGTATCGATATGAAATTGGTGATTCTAAGCTAGCAAGTGACGGTCTTTTATCTTTTACACGAGATACTGAAACGTATAGAGGGTATAACCCATCTTTATATGTTCCAAGTATTTCTCTAATAGCAGGAAATACAGCAAATCATTTTTTTACCTTTTCAAAGCAACTCTCTAGAGAAAAAGCTTATAAGGAAGTAATGGATTTTGAAGTTTCACCATATTTTTTGGTCGAAAAAATGAATTTAGCCAATGGGCATGCAGTAAGCAATGTACAATATGGATCTCATTTTTCATTTTCTATAAGTCCATCAATTTTTTTATCAGCATCATATAATGGCTCTAATCAGTCATATGAAAAAACATCAATATTTCAAAATGGTGGTAGCCTTTCACTTGAACACACGTTATCAATTGGCGATTTTTTTGTAAGCTCTATGGTAAGCCTTATGGGGACTTATTCAAACGCAACAACTATGTATGGATATGACGCTTTCCCATCGCTATCTGCTGGAATTGCAAGTAACATAGGCTATACGTTCACAATATTTGATGGTTTTCTTTCTGTTCAACCAGCTATAATGGCTTCATATTCTGGTGCAAAGGCCTTTGATTACGTAAGTTCTTCTGGAATCGTACTAAAAACGAGTGTTCTACATGCAGCAAGCATATATCCAACATTGTTTATAATAAAAGAATTTAAACCTGCATTGGAAGTATATGCACAGGTTAAGGGAGTTTTTCCTTTTATGTTTGGCGGTGAAACCAATGCTAATGGTGTTACCCTTCCTTATGGAAGTCTAAGTACATATATTGAATATGGAATTGGACTTACAAAAACGGTCGATACAAATTGTTTTGTGAGTACATCATTATCAGGATATGCATTCTCCAGATGGGGAGTAGATTTTCATATTAGTGTTTCATATTCATTCTAAAGTACCTAGTTGTTTTTTTCTGTGTAATCCACTATACTTTAAGAAGAATGTACAATAGTTTAACAGGAATCATAACAGCAAAACTACCTCAAACAATATATCTTCAAATTGGAGGGGTCGAATGGGATCTTATGGTACCAGATACGGTTTTAGATTCGCTACCTAATGTAGGCGATGAAGCAAAAATATTTACATGGCTGTATCATAAAGAAGACTCTATGAGACTATTTGGCTTTTCAAGTATTATTGAACGCTCAGTTTTTATTGATTTAATGAAAGTTGATGGGGTCGGCCCAAAGGCAGCAATTAAAATTTTATCATCCATTACTGCAAATGAGTTAGTAGAAACACTCAATACTGATGACATGGCACGCTTAGAAAAAATATCAGGTATCGGTAAAAAAACTGCACAAAAGATGATGCTTGCATTAAAGGGTAAACTTCATTTAGAAGATGGAACAAGTTCATCTACCTCTTCAGCGAGAACAACACAAGCGTCACCTTGGGAAGATGTTGTATTGGCATTGGTAAACATGGGCTACGAAAAAAAGCAATGTGAACAAGCTATTTCAAGGCTACTAGACGAATTAAAAACTGATGATGATTTTAATGCAAAAAACAGGGCAGGGCAAGAAGAAGTTCTTTTCCGCCGCGCAATCGTAGATTTGGTTTGAGGAATAAAATATACTATGCAAAGACAATATCTTGGTAAGCTGGAAATCCATCAAAATCCCACGAAAAAAAATCTGCGTAATCTGTGTAATCTGTGGATTAAAAATAAAAAAAATATTCTAGGAATACAGCATGGATAATATAGTACGTCCCGATAGCGTGTTACACGAAGACGAAAATGATTTTAACTTACGTCCGCAGTTTCTCAATGAATTTTTAGGCCAAAAAAAAATAAAAGAAAACTTACATGTTTTTATACAAGCGGCAAAAACGCGAAATGAAAGCTTAGATCACCTGTTTTTAATTGGGCCACCAGGACTCGGAAAAACTACACTTGCTCAAATTACCGCACACGAACTTGGAGCCGATTTTAAGGTAACGTCAGCACCTGCTCTTGATAAACCTAAAGATTTAGCAGGTATACTTTCGACCGTAACGGAAAAGACAGTATTTTTTATAGATGAGATTCATAGACTAAAACCTGCAATAGAAGAAATGCTTTATATAGCAATGGAAGATTATGAACTTGACTGGATAATAGGGCAGGGTGTAGCAGCTAGAACGGTAAGAATCCCAATACCAAAGTTTACCTTAGTGGGAGCAACTACAAAAGCTGGAATGGTTTCAAGTCCGCTTATAAGCCGTTTTGGTATTGTACAACGATTTTCATTTTATGAAACTGAAGAATTAGCAAGTATCATCAAGCGCTCTGCAGGTATATTGAATGTAACAATTGACGATGATGCGGCCATCCTTATGGCGAATTGTTCAAGAGGAACACCTCGTGTTACTAACCGTATTTTGCGACGTATGAGAGACTTTGCGCAAGTATTTGGTAAAGGCCATATTACAAAAGAAGTAGTAATAAGTGGTTTAAAGCGTTTAGAAATTGATTCACTTGGCTTGGAAAAGCACGACAGGGAAATACTTTCAACAATAATAAAAAACTTTGGTGGAGGTCCTGTAGGTGCTGAAACACTAGCCATTTCAATAGGAGAGTCCGTTGACACTCTAGAAGATTATTATGAGCCCTTTCTTATTCAATCTGGTTTAATTCACAGAACACCCAGAGGAAGAATGGTAACAGAAAAGGCGTATGAACATTTAGGAATAGAGAAGTTTAAAAACAATGCTAACGAAAGATTTTTATTTTGATTTACCCGAAGAATTAATAGCGCAGCACCCATCTAAGGTGCGCGGTGAAGATAAGCTGATGGTTTTAAATCGCACTTCTGGAGCGGTAGAACACAAGGCAATGATAGATTTAATTGACCTCATAGATGAAAACACTTTAATGGTGTTTAATAACTCAAAGGTGAGACGCTCCAGATGTTATGCAGAAAAAATTGCAAAAAACCCGAATGAACAAGCGGCTACAAAACCGGTTGAGTTTATGGTATTAGAAAATGTAAATGTAGAAAACTCAAAGACTGAACTTTGGCGTTGTATGGTTAAAAATGCAAAAAAACAAAAGGTTGGAAACGAGTATCGTTTTACGGACGGAACACTGGGTACCATTGTAGAAAATGAAAATGATATTGGCAGTGAATTTCGAACCCTTTCATTTGTATTACCAAATGGTGAAACATCACTAAATGAATCTTGGTTTGAAAATAATGGCCACATACCACTACCTCCATATATAAAAAGAGATGATGATGAAGAAGATGGAGAAAGGTACCAAAATGTGTATGCTGAAGCGACAGGTTCTGCTGCATGTCCAACTGCAGGACTTCATTTTACAAAAGAACTACTTGAGAAATTACAGAATAAAGGCATCGAAATGGTCTATGTAACACTCCATGTAGGGCTTGGAACTTTTTTGCCCGTACGCGCAGAAAAAATAGAAGATCATGCTATGCATTATGAATATTATTCAATTAGTAAAGAAGTTGCAACTGCAATAAATGATGCAAAAAAAACTGGTAAAAAAATTCTTGCAGTAGGAACAACATCTGTACGGACACTCGAGTCTGCATGGGATAATGAAAAAAAGAGTGTAATTGAGGGTACAAAATCAACAAATATTTTTCTTTATCCAGGATGCACATTTAATGTAATTGATAATTTGTTTACCAATTTTCACACCCCTGAATCGACTCTATTAATGCTTGTAAGCGCTTTTGCAGGAAAAGAAAATATTTTTAATGCGTACCAAAAAGCAGTAGAAAAAAAATATCGCTTTTTTTCATATGGCGATGCAATGCTTATTCAATAGTATTAGTAGTGCTTTAGTTCATCAAGTGATTGTTCTAATAGGCCAATGAATTGACTTTTTAAAAAGAGTTTATTGTCACACTCTGATTTTTCTACTTCATCGTCATATAGCTTAGATGCCTTTTCGATGAGCGTAGTGCAGTCTTTTTCACTTAATGGTAATCGAGACCCTATTAGTGTGTTTTCAAGCTCCCGACTTCTAAACGTTACCTCTCCTGCAAATGCAATGCGCAAGTCGCCTAATCTAAAACCTTTACTTGAATCTGCTAAAAAAGTAAATGATACATTTTCGCTACTTTGCTCATATGCAGAGCCTAGCTTTACATAGGTTGCTGTATTCCAATCAGCTATAGGAACTCTAATTTTGGTTAAAAAGTAACCTTGCGGTATTCCTGTGAACTTTGAAAGAGGTATATGTTGCACATCTGCAAAGCTTCTTATTTCTAAAATAGCATCTAATGCCAGCAAGGGTGAATATAGATCTTTTTTGTGGGGAGCATGACAAATATTACCCCCAATGGTTGCAATATTACCAATATTATGAGACGCAATAGAAAATGCGGCTTCATATAAAAATTGTGGTATTCTATTTTTTCCTAAATCTAAGAGTTGATTGATTGTAACTGCAGCACCAAAGTCAATATATCGCTCAGTTCTGATAATTTCCTTTAATTCAGAAATATTTCCAATAAAGATACAGTGTTCGGGTAAAAGTATATTTATTCCATTTTGGTGTTTTTCACAGAGTGTTGCACCTGCGAGCACGGTTATGTTCTGGGTGTTTTTTAGATGATATAAAACTTCTTGTATTGTAGAAGCGTGCACAACGTTTACCCTATTTTCGTCCATATTCTTGGTGTCCTTTCCTCTCAAGTCTAATATCAAAGGCTTTAAATATTGCATCTACCAAAGATTCTATACTTACACATTGACATGTATACGTTCGCATTCTTCTTATTATTTCTATTCTATTAGGATTTTCATGTGTATTAATAATATCATGTATGGCAAAAATTTTCCCCGCATTGCAAAACCCACATAATTTTATATTTGCTAAGTCTAAGCCTTTTAGTATATCCTCAAACTCTTCGGTAAGTGCAAATTCTTCTAAAGTAATAACTTCTTGAGTTGTTAATGAGCCAATTGGTATTAAGCATGCCGGAACAGGTTTATTATCAATAAGCACAGTGCATGCACCACAAACACCCTTGGAGCAACCACACTTTGGTGATATAATACTTTGACTTCGTAATACAGAAAGCAAGGTTTCATTTTTGTTTGAATCACTAGTAATTGTTCGATGGTTAATTCTAATATTAGTTGCCATTTTCTTCCTCACTATTTACTTCTAAATCTAGTGTATCTTTTAAATCAAGTATTTCTTGGAAGAAGTGAAAAAGCTTTTCTTGTCCAATTGGATAGGTGTGGATTGCCGTTTGAAGTGTTTGAGATAGAGCATTACTAAGTGCTGCTGGGAGGGCATTATATACTAGCTCCCTGATTTGTTTTGGTTCCTCGCTACTTTCTAAAAAGCTAATTGAAATAACAGGCTCTGAATATGCACGGTTTTTCATAACTTGTGATAGAATTTTTTTAACACAATTTTGAATTGAGTATCGCGCTTTTCTTTTATTCATAACATTTCCTGCCTCTATAGAAATAAAAATATTTCTAACATCATATGAAAATGTTGGTAAGTTTAATTCAATTTCGACTACAAGTGCTATCCATGATGTCGCAAAATAGGGTTTACCAGTAAATACATCGTCTTTCCAAACTTTTTTGCTCGCTGGACTTAATGTTCTTTTTACAGAGATTGGGAGTGGCTGATGGAATCGCTGTTTTTGTACTGCGAGACATGCTTTTTTTAATAAATGAGCAGTAATATGCATATTATTTAGCATAGTTTCCGGGAGGCTCGCTTCTTCATTTTGATAAAATAAGCTATCAATAACAACATCTTCAGTGCTAACTGATAATATTTCACTGGCTATTTCTTTCCAAATTGTAGCTATTGTATCAGATGCGTTTAATACTTTTATTATGACCTTACTGTTTATATCAATGGTTACTTCAAGGCTGTGTAAACTTGTGTCTGTAATAGTTCCAAAAAAACCGTTCGCTTCGTATGCTGTTGATAAACCTATCCCTCGAACAGGAAAATAATTTTTCTTTGCCTTTTTTGTAAAAGGATTTAATTTATAAATTGCATACTTTCGGTTAAAATCGCTCTTTTGCAATACATTTGTTAGTATATTTATATATGAACTTGAATCAAGTTGAAACGGATATTTTTTGTTTTCTTTGTATAAATTTTTTATAGATATTTCATGCGGCATCAAATCAGTTACTTTTGCTATTTCTCTTATGTGTGTTTCGATTGCATAAAAACTGTGATAATCAAGAGAGCGTATTATAAGTGAAGTAGGGGGATTGTTGCTTGTAACGGCTATTACCTCTATGGTAAGTTTTTCTGAAACATATGGCCCCATAGATGCAAGTGTCAGCCTATCAACAATAAACTTTGAAAAAGGATTATAGGCTCCAACATCTATAATTATTTTCACATTGCAGGAAAGAATATCTGCATTTTGAGATATTTGAGATGTATGGTATATATCAATGTTACTATAATAGTTGTTGTACAGGCTTTGCTCACTTTGAGATAGTGATAGCAATACGCTTGATTTAGTTAACATTGATGCAATAGCACATTGAATAGCCAGTGCTGTATTTTTCCAAGGAGCATTTTTTTCAGTTAAAGGTAATTTCGTCTTATGAATAATAATATTTTCTGCATCATACTCTGTAACTGCTTGCAGATTTTCTCGTAAATTCTTGGGCCAATGTGTTGGAGTATATACGGTTAGTTTTTTACTACTTGCATAACAAAGAGCTCCATCAGTTTCTGTTGTTTCTAAGATATCTAGTGAAATATTAGCATGGGACTCTATGAGATGTAGATTTTCGCCTTTTGTTTTTTTTGTTTGAGAATATGAAACTTGTCTACTTGCAACAATCATTTTGGGGTCTATGCTGTTGTTTTCATTTTCTTTCATAAAAGCTTCTGTATATGTTATAGACACCTTTTGCAATAAATCAGTTAGCACTGCCAGTTTTGGGCCGGTTAGAATTCCAATGGGTTCACCTTTGTACGATATTTTTTCTTTAGCAAACACAGGAAAACTTGTCTCGAAAACAGTAATAGGATTTTGATTTGGTAAATCATCTACAGTAAATAATTTATAGCCGTCAGGTATGTTTGCAAGAGAAATGGACCTAATTGTGCCCGATGAAATTGGACTTCGAATAAGTACTGCATGTAAAGTGTTTTCATCAAATAGGTCTGTGTAATAAGAGGCTGTAAAAACAAATGTGTTTGATGCTTTTTTCGTTTGTTTTATTGCCATGCTTTGCCTTTATCCATTATAATTATTTTTACCAGTTTCAATTATGCTTGTTATCACTTTTTCAATCATTTCTTCAGTCATATCCGGCCATAAGGGAATACTAATGGTAGATTCATATTGTTTTTTCGTATTTGGAAAATCTCTCTTTTTTAGTTTATACTTCTTTTTGAAATAGGTAAAGGTGTAATGTGGAATAAAATGCAAAGATACATTTATTCCATTGTTTTGTAAAATTTTGGCAAACTCATCTCGCGTAATTAATAACTTTCCTTCTCGTACTCGTAAAAGATATAAATGCCATGCATTTCCTTCTAAGTCGGGAGGGCATTCTAAAAAATCGTAACTCTTAAATGCTTCGCTGTACCTAAGCGCAATTGTTTTCCTTTTTTCAAAAAAACAATCTGCCTTTTTTAATTGTTCACGACCAATGGCGGCTAATATATCTGGCATATTACACTTATATCCTGCTTGCAGAACATCATACTCCCATGAAGCTTTGTCTTCAGTGTAACGGTTCCAAACTGTTCTATCAATACCATGCATTCTCATAAGTGACATTCTATTTGCAAGCTCATCATTATTAGTACAAATCATACCGCCTTCGCCAGTTGTAATTGTTTTTGTTGCGTAGAATGAAAAAACGCCAATGTCGCCCAAAGTGCCTGCATATCCTTCACTAGTTAATGATGGGAATGCGTGGGCAGCATCTTCAATAATTTTTACACCATAGCGCTTTGCAATTTCTTTTATTCGTTTCATGTTACAGATATTACCAGCAATATGTATTGGTACAATTGCTCTAATGGACCTATCTTTTGATAATTTTTCTTCGATCTGTTCGGGACTAATGCTATAGGTGTCTTTTTCAATATCTGCGTATACCACTCCACCACCTAAGTGTAGGGCTGCAGTTACCGTCGAAACAAATGTATATGGACTTGTGAGTATTTTTGTTCCTTCTCGGATTCCACAAGCATCCATTGCAAGCATTAATCCTGAAGTTGCGCTATTCACAGCAAGCGCATGTTTTGAATTAACTTTGTGAGCAAATTCCTTTTCAAATTCTAATGTTACTTTTCCAGTTGTGAGCCAACCAGAGCGCATAACTTCTAGAACTGCATCTTCTTCTTCTTTTCCAATAGATGGTAAAAAAAATGGAACTGTATTATTTGTGTGCATGTATAAAATCCTTGTATGTCGGAATAAAGTCCGCCAGTATTTCTATAAGTTTTTTTGAATCTCTATAATATTTTGCTTTACTATCTGTACATAAAGGGTAGAGTTCTTTTAATAATGCTTCTAAAGATTTATCAGCATCTGGAAGATTTTCACTGCAGCTTAAACATAAAATTTTGGGGAAATCAGTTTTTTGAGGATTTTCATCGGCTGTCCACAGGGGTTCATCTAAGCGCTCACCTCTCCTTAAACCTATATACGTTATCTCGACATCTTTGTTCGGCTCAAATCCAGAAAGTTCAATAAATTGTGTTGCTATATCGGCAATTTTTATCGGCTCTCCCATATCTAATAAATATGATGCAGCGTTTGTTCCAACACCCCCTGTTTTTAATACAAGTGAACATGCTTCTGGAATAGTCATAAAGTATCGTTGTATATCAGGGTGCGTTATTGTTAGAGGCCCGCCTGTTTTTAACTGTTCAGCAAATAAGGGTAAAATTGATCCGCGTGAGCCAAGGACATTAGCGAACCTAACAAACATAAAGGCTTTTTCATTTCCCTGTATAGACTTAGCAGCAGAAAGTACAAGTTTTTCACAAATCATTTTTGAAACACCATATACACCCACAGGCTCTACGGCTTTATCTGTTGATATAAGAACAAAACGTGACACATTCGCTTCTAAGGCAGCATCTAAAATATTCTTTGTCCCGAGCACATTGTTTTCAATTACAGCAACAGGATTTTCTTCCATGAGTGGTACATGCTTATATGCAGCACAGTGAAAAATAACATCACACTTCAATTTCGACAAAATATACTTCATGTATTCCCTGTCTTTTAAATCTCCTATTATAGGTACAATTGTTGCTTTTTCTCCAACGCCTTCACTTTGTAAAATGCGAAGCTCTTTATCTATTTGATAAATGGAATTCTCACCATGACCAAAAAGATACAAGCGTTCAGCACCGCCTGATAATAATTGCCGTGAAAGTTCAGATCCAATTGAACCACCAGCACCAGTAATTAATACGCGCTTTCCGCGTAAGTATGATAAGCTTTCCTTTAGAGAAATAGTGATAGGTGTTCTTCCTAAAATGTCTAGTGGGTCTATTTGCCTTGCTTGAATTAAATGTGCTGAGCCCTCTACAATTTGCGATACTGCAGGAAGTGTTTTGATTTGAGTAAATCCAGATTTTCGTAAAGCTTCATAAACCGTTCGGATTCTTGCATTAGAAGCAGTTGGCATAGCAATGATTGCCTCATCGTAGGGTGAAAGGTGCAATGAAGCAACACATGGCTCAATAGGACCAAATACTGCTATCCCATCAATCATTGTACCAATTATTGATGGTTCATCGTCAACAAATGCAACGGGTGTCCCAAATATTTTTTTTCGTCTAAGCTCTGATGCAACCATTTGACCTGCAAAGCCCGCTCCAATTATATATATACGTGCACTACTTTTGCTCATTTTTCGCTTCCTCCAATACTTCAAATGCTAAATCGATTAAAAACTGTTCATTTGAAAAATCTAGAGCAATTTTTGCACGTTTCTTCCGTTTATCCACTTTTATAATAGAACCTTCCAATCCATACATAGGCCCCGAAGTAACGACGATTCTATCATTTTCATCAAATGTTACTGAAGAAATTTGTGCTACGCTACCCATCTTAATAAAATGTTGTAAAAGTGTTAAATCTTTATTTTCTATTGTACTAATGTGCTTGT
>CAYJOZ010000021.1:12860-15851 GCA_964371925.1 uncultured Treponemataceae bacterium
GTTTATGTTCATTTTTTACTTTTCCAGCACGTCGCACAGGCAAGCACCTTTTTAAAAAAAGTACATTTTGTCTGTCTTTTCTAAAAGAAAGAGATGTGTTTACTGTTTGGATAAATAAATCTTCTTTAGAAGTTTGAATTTGTGCTGCATAGTATTTCATTTACTATATAATATCATAAGCTTAAACTTTCTTCAACTTTTTTTTGCTAACATTGAAAAAAAATATTCCGATAATAAAACGAGGACGAAGTTCTTATAAGAGGTTAAGTGAATGAAATCGTTAGTCGCAAAGTTATTTTTATGTTTTGTAATAATGAGTTGGGTGCATGCATTCTCTCCATCACCATCAGTTGTTGTTCAAATGGCACAACACGATACAGATAGAGAAGCACTACGAGAAAGCACATTTATTTTAGAAAATGGTGTATTAAATGCTTTTTTTGATGCAGGATATATTGTCTCAAGTTTGCCAACAACAATAAATAAAGACATGGAAGAAACTTTAGTTGAAAGCGTGCAAGTTGCTCGTGATGGCTATATGAGTTATGTAGTTTTTATTGATGTTTTTTATCGAACATATGGTATCACTGGTGATGAAACTGTTACTTTAGATGACATAGAATCCATCGATTGGAAGATTGTAAGTACTAGGGATTTAAGCGTGTTAAGCGAAGGTACTGCTGATAATGCCGTGCGTATGGAAGGCGAAAGTGACTTTGTTGCAATGAAAAGATTTTCAAATGATCTTGGTGTGGAAATTAAGAAGATATTTGATAACAAATAATGAGGGGAAGTGATATGAATAATATTATAACAAAACTATTTTTACTGGCTATTTCAGTGTTCATGCTGAGCTCAGCATCATTGCCATCAATTGAAGGTAGAGCTTCTGTAGCAGAAATAGGCGAATTGCCACCTGGAATGTACATAAAGGCACACACATTTTTACCAGGAGATTCGGTAATTATCACAAATCCTGCAACAAAAGTAAGTATAGAGGTATTTGTATTTGCAACAATTGATGAAGGTGTTGCAGCTGTAGTATCGGAAGAAGTTGCAGAAAAACTTTTTATAACAGATAACTCAGACACAATTGTACAAATTAGGAAAGTTGTTGCACCAACTGGGATTGCAGATGAAGACCTACGTTTTTCACAAACAGTTCAAGAGCCTTTCATTGATGACTCCGAAGTGTTCACATCTAATCAATCAAGAAACGAAACTGTTGTAATTGAACCAAAAGCCACAGAAGTAGCAGTTGAAGAATTATCTACAGATGTTGCAGAAGATACCGTAGTGGTACCTGTAGTAGAAGATGTAAATGCAGAGCTTACACCTGAGGAAAGTATACTAGTAAATGATGAACCCACTGAAGCTACTCCCGTAGTTGCTTTGGTTGAAGATGTAAGCGATTCAGAAATACAAGAGAACGATATAGTAGCCGAAGCAGTAGAAGAAGAAGCAATTGAGTCTGAAGATGTAGTAGCTGTTGAAGACCCAATGCTTACCGAAATTACAGATATTATTGTAAGTTCTGAAGATTTAACTCCGGACAGTGATGAAGCTGCTGTTGTGTACACCCCTTTTGCAGATATGAGTACGCTATTTTCAAGCGAAACGCTCGCTTCTGAAACTGTAGTTGAAACTACCGAATCTATTGAAGATACTGTAGTTATTGATGAAAAATCAACGGAAAGTGCTGCTGTTGTTGTGGAAGAGGTTGTAGCTATTGATGAAACCTTAGTTGAAACAGTAGTAGACGTTGAAGACGTAATAAAAGAAGACATTGTGATAATAGCAACAGAAGAAGAAAAATTTGAAATGACTGCACTTACTGAGAGTAGTGAAGAGGTTCCAAATACTTTAACTCCTACAGTTGAAAATCCACCTGTATTTGAAGGCATTACTGAAGAACCCATTGTAACATTCAACGCCGATTATATTGTAACATCTTCTGAAGATATCGTTACACCAAGCACTGAAATAGAAAGTGTTGATATTTTTGCAATAACACCTGCAGTCAAATCAGAACCAGAAGAAAATATCTCCAGCTTTTCTGGAAGTATATTTGATTATGTTGTAAGCGATATAACTACAGTGGGAAATAAACGGTATTATATTCAACTAGCAACATACAAAGATGAAAGCAATATTAATTTTGTCTTAGGTAATTATTCTGATAACTATCCTATAGCTCTACTAGAATCTAGTGTTATTCATAATGCATACCAAGTTATGGTAGGCCCTTTAACTAAGGATGAGTACACTGTTGTGCTTGAAAGATTTAAAAGTTTTGGTTACAAGGATGCATTCTTAAGAATTGCAAACTAAATATTAAAACCTCTAAAAACTGAAGTTTTTAGAGGTTTTATCATAAAAAAACAAGATATTTTGTAGAGGTGTCTGAAAAAGCAACAGACTTTTTCAGATACCTAACTTTTGTATCTTGTTTTTTTTGTGCCTACGCAAATGATATCGATTAAATTACTGTGTTGTCATGTATAATTGCATTTTTTGTAATAACAATTATCCCATCTTTCACAAAAAAGTTTCCATGATCACCTTCAGGAGGTAAATCCCCTAAACCAATAGAGCAATTTTTACCAATTCTAGCATTTTTATCTATGATTGTGTTGCGCATTTTTGTTCCGCTTCCGATACCTATATTTGGAATGCCTCTTTTTTTGTTACTTTCTTTTTGACCATCTGTTTCATAATAATCTGCACCCATACAAATAACATTTTCAAGCTCTGATTCCAGTTCAAGAATACTTCGAATTCCAATAACACAACTTCTTAGTGAAGATACATTGATAATACATCCTTCACATGTAATAGTGTTATACATTGTTGCATGGTTAATTTTTGAAGGTGGAAGGTTGCGTGGTTTAGTATAAATAGGTACTAATGCATCATAAAAATTAAACCTAGGCGAGTACGTTGTTAATTCCAGTGTTGAATCAAAGAAGCTTCGTAATGTACCAATGTCTT
>CAYJOZ010000022.1:0-15637 GCA_964371925.1 uncultured Treponemataceae bacterium
ATTGATCGTATTGTAATATCAGGAAAATCAGGAAAAACTAAACTTGTAGAGCCACCCCCATCTAATTGTATAGCTTTTGATGCTCCTGCATTTTGTAAAATTTTTGCACAATCCATATAGTTTAAGCCAGTGCTTTTATTATTTTTTTCTACTATTAATATGTATAATGTGTGGCCGTCTTTGCTGACTCCGACAGCTGTGCGAGCATCTTTTATATCGTTAAATTGAATTATGGTATCATCTTCCAAAATTGTCCAAAATCCGCCAAATGCAAAGTAAGCATCCTGAATACGTTGGTCAATTTGTGAGTTTACTATAAATGCTTGTTTTTCTCTTGTGAAACAAAGAGCGGCATATCGCTCATTGAGTTGTGAAATGGTTTTTCCTTCAAAAATATACAAGCCTTCAATATTTCTGTCTCGGGAAAAGGGATTTGAAGTATAGGAAAAGGGAGATGCGTTAATAGCAACGAATGATCCTGTGCGTTTTGCAAACTGCTCAGTTGTTTCTCCCTGCGTTTCAGCTGACTTGCTTTCAGCACTTTGTGTTGCGGTTATAGTAAGGTGAGGGCTATCTAGTTGTATGGTTACAAGGTGATATAAAAGTTTTTCTCGTGTATTTTGATGCTTGTAATAATGAACTGATTGGTTTAGTGAGAGAAACTCTGTTGCTGTGCTCTGTGTGTCTTGTATTGTTGTGCACGCATAGAACAAAACACTTATGCTTGTGATTGCCAACAGGAGTGAAAAATATTTTTTGTAAGAAAAAAGCTTCGACATATGTGCCGAAGCTTTTGTAAAAAAATTCATAATTAGTAAGCGTTTCGAGTAGTTTTTACACTTCGCTTTTTTTTCAACAGTTTACGCTGAAGGGTTTTGTTTTTGCGGTTCTGAATAGTAGAAGGTTTTTCATAATATTCACGTTTTTTGTACTCGCGAATAATCCCTTCTTTTTCAACCATACGTTTGAAGCGTTTAATTGCTTTTTCTAGGTTTTCAGAATCATCAATAATGATATGTGCCAATGTGTTCACCCCCTTTCGGCCATTCCGTAAGACTGGATAAGTATAATAGCATATTGTTAAAATCCCGTCAATAGGGTTACCTGTATTTAATTTATTTTTGGAATGTGATAAAGGCACACGAAAGATATTTATGACTTGTCACTTGTACCTTTTTGTGGTATTCTAGTATAGTGCAGTATAGCGATTTTTACATATCGCTTGATGTTTAGGGAATGGAGAATAAATATGAAAATACGATTATGGTTTACGTTGTTGAGTGTTATCTTTGTATCCACTTCTTTAGGGTTTTCTCAAAGCTCAATTTCGTTTCCAGATGTTGATTTAAATGGTTCAAATGGCCTTTTATTTACTGCAGAGGCAACAAGAGGTAATGTAACTTGGAAAAATCTCTATAACACAACAATTATAAAAGATGAAAAAGCAGAACAGGCGAGCTCAGGTAATGTTCAGCTTCTAAATTGTTATCCTCAAAAGATTGATTCACTGCAAGGCGGCCGGTTTTTACAAGTAAGAAATGCAGACGGGACCTTTATGTATTCTACGGCCAGTGAAACTCTTACTGAACTTTCTCGAAATAGCATTTTTTTATCATCAGTTTCAACTGATGCTCGTGCACAAGATAATATTATTGAAACATCTGTTAGTGGTGATGGTAATTGGATGTGCTATTATAAAAAACGTTCACCTGCAACAGCGTTTCTCATGTTAACAAATACACAAACAGGGAAAGAGTTTGTTTTGGATGAAGCTGCAGACTTTAGTTTTAACGATTTACCAATTTTATGGTCTTCTGATTCTTCTGTTGTTGTATATGAAAAACAAGGACATATTTATTTTTTAGATGTAGAAAATATTGATGAGCTTTCACGTATAGAAGAGTACTTTCGACTAATTGGTGAAGGATCCATTAATAATATTGCATGGGCATCTGATAAGCAGTTGATATACATTCAAGATGATCTTGTTTTTTCGATTTCGATAAATGAATTGTATACACGTGCATTATATTCGGATGTTTTGGGTACTGGAGAGATTGTAGGGCGGCTTCCTTGGGATTTTAATAATATAACTGATGCTTTTTGGGTTGATGAAAGTGGAACCCAGCTAATAATAATGCAAAATGAAAGCACATTGTTTTATTTTCAACTTGAAGAACCTTACACTGCTCTCGCTCAAAGCGATGCTAGTTCATTTTCAAGAACCTTGTATTCACAAGCCTTTGTGCCAGTAGACGATAGTATGTTGCATTTTGATGTTCTATGGATTCCTTCTTTAGAAAGAACAGACTCTGTTAAAACATCAAATGCTTTGAGTACTCCTTTATTGTGGTTTGGCTATTCAGGTAAAACAACAGAAAGCTATGTATATAAACTTAATACCAACCAACATAGCGGAGTCATGTACTTTGAGCAATTAGATGTTCCAAAAATGGCACAAAATCCTTCATTGTCTCCAAATAAAGAAATGCTAGCCTTTACTGCCATGAAACCTGATGGATCTTCAAGTTCGAAAAACGATAGGAACCTTTATTTGTATAATCTTGCTACATGGACACAGCAACATGTTTTTGTTGAAGAAAATGTAGTGTCTTTTGAGTGGAAAACAAGTTCATCGCTGTTTGTAGGTGGTAGTCAAACTGTAAGACAGTGGGATTTTTTATCTAAAACATCTAAAGTACTCTTTTTATCATCAGTGGGCCGTTTTGCATGGGATGAAAGTGGAACAAAAATTTTGGCCTCAAATAATGCAGGAACTTTTGAGTACAAATCGGCTACTAATACATGGCGTAATACTGATTTGTCTATAAGCCGAGATCATTCTCAGATGAATACACAATGGCGTATTTCTAGCGAAAATGGTCGAGGAGGGCGCTATCAAAATCTTCTTTTTGTTCGCGCATTACAAGGAGAAAGCCAAAATAAACCACTGTTAGCGAGTACGCTTGTTGATTACTCAGAGCGCCCAACTGTTTCATTGGCTTTTGATGCTTTAGATAATAAAGATGGCTTAGTGCATATCTTAAATACCCTTTCTGAATATGGTTTAACAGGTAGTTTTTTTGTGAATGGTGAGTTCATGAGGCGATATCCTGAATCAGTTTTAACAATTGTTGAAAATGGGCATGAAGTTGCGCCAATGTTTTATACTACTGTTGATTTGCTTTCTGAGTCATTTTCTATTGATGAAAGCTATATTAGAAGAGGTTTAGCAAATAATGAAGATGAGTTTTTTGCCTTAACTGGAAAAGACATGGAGCTGTATTGGCATCCACCGTATTATCGCAGCTCTGAGCTCATTGAAAGCGCAGGTGAAAATGCCGGGTATAAAATGCTTCAAAATATTGTTTTTATTAACGATACGATGACTCTTGAAAATGTTGCAGTAACGGGTCGTGCATACACTTCTTCTTCTCAACTTATAGAGAATCTTATTCCGTGGTTATATGATGGAGCGGTAATTCCAATTTCTGTCGGAGTAAGTGATGGGAGAAGACCCGATTATATATACGAAAAAATGGATATTTTGATAAATGCTATTTATGAAGCTGGGTATGCAATAGAACCTATTTCAAAAGTAGTATATTAGTGTGTAATGGAAAGCATAGATTTTACACATTTATGCTTTAATTCTTGATTTAGTTAGGTTGTATTAGTATATTATAACATAGCAAAAGGTTTTTATGAAAGAAGAAAAAAAAGAAGAAAATGTTTTTAGCATCAATAAAGAGACAATGGTTTTAAAACCTGTTATTGCGCCGCTTAGAATGGGTATTGATGTTGGCTCAACAACAGTTAAAGTTGTGGCTCTAAACGAAAACGATAAGATAATTTTTAGTAAATATGAACGACACAGAGCAGATATCAGAAATACAATTATGACTGTTGCTTCTGAAGCGTTGGATGCAGTTGAAAAGTATAGTAAAGATGGAGAAACTCAACCGCTTAGCATTAAAGTAACAGGGTCTGGCGGTATGGCTGTTTCTCATTGGCTTTCTATACCATTTGTTCAAGAAGTAGTAGCCTCTACAACTGCTGTTAGAAAAATAATTCCTCAAACAAATGTAGTTATTGAGCTAGGTGGGGAAGATGCAAAAATTATCTACTTTGATGGTGGTATGGAGCAGCGTATGAACGGTACTTGTGCAGGTGGTACCGGTGCTTTTATTGATCAAATGGCTGCCCTTTTAGAAACTGATGCAACTGGGTTAAATGAGCTTGCAAAAGGTGCAAATACTATTTATCCTATTGCGGCACGCTGTGGTGTATTTGCCAAAACAGACGTACAGCCTCTTATAAATGAAGGTGCCAGAAGAGAAGATATTGCTGCTAGTATTTTCCAAGCAGTAGTAAGCCAAACTATTTCCGGCCTTGCTTGTGGAAAACCTATTCGTGGAAATGTTGCCTTTTTGGGTGGCCCTCTACACTTCTTGGATCAACTTAGACACCGTTTTATTGTAACGCTTAATCTGGAGGGGGATGCAATAATTGTTCCTGAAGGTTCACAATTCTTTGTTGCTACTGGTTCAGCTCTTTCTGCAGAAACAAGTTTTACCTGTGTACAGCCTGTAGAAGAAATACATTTTCCAACCGTAGCGGAGCTTCGCGAGTCATTAAAAACACTCGAAGATGCAGACATGAAAGAAATACAGCGTTTAGACCCTTTGTTTAATAATCAGGAAGAACTTGATGAATTTCATAAACGACACGGAAAAGAAAAGGCTGCAACGGCAGAACTTAAAGATGCAAAAGGCCCTGTGTACCTAGGTTTAGATTCAGGTTCTACAACTACAAAAGCAATTCTTATAAATAATAAGGGTGAAATTCTATGGCGTTTTTACGATGTAAATGCCGGAAATCCTGTTGACCTTGCAGTAAAGGTTTTAAAAGACTTATATAAAATACTTCCAAAAGATGCTTATATTGCGCGTGCCGTTTCTACGGGGTATGGGGAAGCATTGTTTCAAGCAGCGCTCGGCGTTGATTCAGGTGAAGTTGAAACAATTTCTCACTATAGAGCAGCAGACTTTTTCGTTCCTGGTGTTGAGTTTTTGCTCGATATTGGTGGACAAGATATGAAAAGCCTTATGATTAAAGATGGGGCTATTGAATCTATACAATTAAATGAAGCTTGTTCTGCAGGTTGCGGAAGCTTTTTAGATAATTTTGCACGTTCTTTGGGTATGGATGTACGTGAGTTTAGTAAAAAAGCCTTGTTAGCAAAAAACCCTGTCGACCTTGGAAGCCGCTGTACGGTGTTTATGAATAGCCGTGTTAAACAAGCTCAAAAAGAAGGTGCAACAGTACCCGATATTTCAGCAGGACTTTCATATTCTGTTATAAAAAATGCCCTTTTCAAAGTAATTAAGCTTCGAAAAACAAGTGATATTGGAACAAAAGTAGTTGTTCAAGGTGGTACATTTAATAATGATGCTGTGTTACGAGCTTTTGAACAAGTAGCTGGCATACAGGTGTTTAGGCCAGATGTCGCAGGTCTTATGGGTGCCTTTGGAGCTGCCCTTATCGCACTTGATCAATGGATTGATGTAACTGAAGTTCCTGCGGGATCGACCGATGAAGAAAGGTTAGAAATAGAAAGAAAGATTAAAGCTGGTGAGTTTAAATCAGGTATTGCAGATTTAGAACAACTTGAAGCTTTTCATGTAGACTTAACATTGCAGCGATGTAAAAAGTGTTCAAATAACTGTCTAATGACCATTAATACTTTTGACACTGGTAAGCATGTAAGAACATTTATTACTGGAAATAGATGTGAAAAAGGTGCAATGCTCGAGTCAACTGATGTAAAGAATCCAATTGGTAAAATTGTTGATGCATCAAATGCACAAAATACCGATGGTAGTGATGCGATAAAAGAAGGTGCACTTCCTAACCTTTACGAATGGAAATATAAGAGATTATTTGCCTATCGTTCTCTACTGCCTCATGAAGCAACTAGGGGTGATGTGGGTATGCTGCGAGTTTTAAACACGTATGAAAACTATCCTCTTTGGCACACCATCTTTACGCGACTTGGGTTTAGGGTTCAAATTTCACCTCGTTCCAGTCGTGATGTATACGAAAAGGGATTAGAAACAATTCCATCAGAATCTGTTTGTTATCCTGCAAAAATTGCACATGGGCACGTTACTGCCTTAATAGAAAAAGGTGTGAAGTTCATATTCTATCCTTGTGCTCCGTATGAGCATCAAGAAGATCCTTCATCGGGAAATCATTATAACTGTCCAATTGTTACCAGTTATCCTGAAGTACTTAGAAACAACGTTGATGAGCTTAGAAAAGATGAGTCCATTACTTTTATGAATCCATTTTTACCTATCTACGACAAAGCTCGATTGGGAGAAAGGCTTCATGAAGAACTTATAAAAGAATTTCCCGATATTACCTTAGCGGAAGTAAAAAAAGCAGTATCTGCTGGTTGGAAAGAACAAGAAAACTTTAGAAAAGAAGTACAACAACAAGGTGAAGAAGCTATTGAAGAGCTTATTAGACGTGGTGCTTCTGGTATTGTTCTTGCAGGTCGTCCATATCACTTAGATCCTGAAATTAACCATGGTATGCCAGAGCTCATTACAGGGCTTGGCTTAGCAGTTTTAACTGAGGACAGTGTTGCCCACTTGGGATCTTTGGAATTACCACTTCGAGTAATGGATCAATGGACATATCACAACCGTCTTTATAGGGCAGCTACGTTTGTTGCAGGAATGCCTAATCTTGAACTTGTACAAATTACAAGTTTTGGATGTGGGCTTGATGCTGTTACAGCAGATCAGGTAGAGGAAATTTTAAAAGCTCGAGGTAAGATGTATACGCTTATCAAAATAGATGAAGGCTCCAACCTCGGAGCTGTGCGTATACGTATTAGAAGTCTTATTGCTGCTGTAAAAGAGCGCCATCGACATGGGCGAAAATTTAAAGTAAAGTCAGCTGCGTATAAACGTCAAATCTTTACAAAAGATATGAAAAAGACGCATACTATTTTGGCGCCGCAGATGTCGCCAATTCATTTTAGATTGTTACAAAAGGCATTTGAATATTCTGGTTTTAACTTTGTTATTCTTCCAGATGTTGATGCATTGGCTGTTGAAACTGGTTTAAAATATGTCAATAATGATGCATGTTATCCTTCTATTTTGGTTGCGGGGCAAATGATTGCTGCCTTGGAATCAGGTGAATATGATCTAAATCATGTGAGTCTTCTTATTACTCAAACAGGTGGTGGTTGCCGTGCTACAAACTATATTGCATTTATCCGCCGAGCTTTAGCCGATGCAGGGTGGCAACATATTCCAGTTATTTCATTAAGTGCTTCTGCATTAGAAAGTAACCCTGGTTTCAAGATGACGCCTGCTTTAGTAATTCGTGCAATGCGCTCTATAATGTTGGGAGATCTTTTAATGCGTGTGTTGTATCGAACAAGACCGTATGAAGCTCATCCTGGTATTGCAAATGAAATGTATAGTAAATGGAATGGTAGAGCACAAAAAGTTCTAAAGTCCTTATCACCGTGGAAGTACGATAGGCTTATAAAAGGAATTGTTAAAGATTTTGATAGTTTACCACTGCTTGATATTAAAAAACCGCGTGTTGGTGTTGTAGGGGAAATTCTTGTTAAATTCCATCCTACTGCTAATAATGATATTTTTAGTACAATAGAACGAGAAGGTGCAGAATGTGTCGTCCCTGACTTGGCAGACTTTTTATTTTATACTTTTGCAACGGGTATTTTTAGACATCAAGAACTAGCATTTCCGAAAAAAACAGAGCGAAATGCACGGCTTTTTGTTTGGGTTCTAGAAAAATTTAGAAGAACTATAAAAAAACAACTTGCTAAGAGTAAAAGGTTTGACCCACCAAAGTCCATTTATAATTTGATGGAAGGTGTTGACGATATTGTGCAACTGGGAAATATTACAGGCGAAGGCTGGTTCTTAACAGCTGAGATGGTTGAGCTTATACAAGAAGGTGTTCCAAGCATTGCTTGTGTTCAACCATTTGCTTGCTTGCCAAATCACGTTACAGGAAAAGGAATGATAAAAGAGTTGCGTGACCGGTACCCAGAATCGAATATTGCAGCAATTGATTATGATCCGGGGTCTAGTGAAGTAAATCAACTTAACCGGCTTAAACTTTTATTGGCTAATGCACCGATAGGAAGGCATCCTGATGAGAAACACGAGTAGGTTTGCAAAAAAGAAAGCGATTGTATTAGTTTTATTGTTTCTTATTTGTATTGGTCTGTTTGGCTATAGCAATTCTGTGTATTACCCAGAATCTTCCATTGTTCGATCTCAGTTAGTAGCTTCATGGTTTATGCAGGACATAGAGACTTTACGTACTCAAAGTTATGAAATTATTCAAAATGAACTCGGAGAACAGTTTTTAGTTCATGCGGTGGAACGAGATGGGGTTATGGAAATTATTCTTGCCCCACTAGTTGTACTAACCGTAGATGTGCAAAATATTGATACAGCGCAGGGTTATACGGATCAAAGCGCTGTTGATACTCGCAATTCTGTATCTCTTCAAACGTGGCCGAGTGATGCAATGGGTAGCTGGATCTTATATAGAGATGTCATAACTGGCCGTGCTCAAAGTTTGCGATGCTATTTTACAAATAATAAAGAAGTGTATTTGGAATTTTTTCCGGGCAAGGAAAAATCCTATGCTAATTTTTCAATTTATGGGGCGTTAGTCGCTCACAATGCACCCATACCTGTTCCTTTTGAGTATTTTTATACGGCATCACTTAGAGATATTAAAAAAATAACCAGCAATACTTTACCCTGGAAATATGTTGAAATCGATAATAATGTATATTCAGATACTATGCAAATGGTACAGGTAATTCGAAGAATTTTACCTGAAGCTCAAAAAGCAGATATGTTTGTATCAGATACTAGTTCGTACGATTTTTTACGCTGGATTATTGATGGTTTAGTCAGACCGCTAACAGGTGGATTGCTTTACGAAGAGCCTTTATTTTTACCAACAGTAACTCCAGAATTTATGATTCCAGAGCGACAAAACACTCATAAAAGTTTTGATTTTGTAAGAAACATTGCAGCTGCAGCAATTTCAGCCGGAACTTCACTCACATATACATATGAGACGTCAAAAGCTGATGTGAAGATTGAGCCTTTTTCAGTTATGGAGCATAGTAATGGAGTGCAAGAAAGGGTAAATTTTGTTACTGACATCGGATATCAAGTTTCTGTATTAGAACCACTCTTATATCTTTTAACAGCAACAGAAGACGACTTATTTTATTTAGGTGCAGTTCGTGAGTTACAAGTATCAACAGAATCTGGGAGAAACTCAGAGCAATATTTTTATAATAATGCCGTAGCTTTTTTCTCTTGGTTTGATGCAAATGGAAAATTTAATATATCCGTTTTTGAAAATGGTGCTGAATTTACACTAGAACAATTTTTGCAGCGCTATGAAGATTGTTTTGTTTACTTAGTTCGTGTTAAACCTTCTGCTAATTTTTTTCCAGAAGAGCCTATGCTTGAGGAAGAAGACTTAGAAGAAAATAATAGTGGACAATAACAATTTTTGAAGTATTCCTATGAGGTAGCTATGAAGAAAGGCATCATTTTAGTATTTTTACTTTTTGGTAATATGTTTTCACTTATTGCACAATCACGAGAAACAGAGCGCTATGCAATGGCTCAGATAAAAAATTACTACAATTCGGAATCTTGGTCTTCGGTTGTTGATTCAAGTACAGACTATTTAGCCCAACATCCTTTTTCCACATACAATGATGAAATTAGGTTTTTTCAGGCAGTAAGTTTTTTTCATCTCAATATTTTGACTGAATCCCAGTTCTTGTTAGAGGAACTTTTACTGCATAAAAGTTTAGATGCAAAATTGGAGCGAGAAGCTTATTACTGGCTTGCTCTTATTTTATCGAAACAAGAGATGTACGAACAAGCACTTGCATATTATTATTTGCTTGTTCAAGAACCCTTTGAGGATGAGCGAGATAAAAAAGTCTTGCTTTATACCGCTCAAAGTCTTTCGATGTTAAGAAGAACTGATGAATTAACTGCCGTTATTGAATTTTATATTAGGCAATATGGAGACGGCTCAATTCCGCTTGAAGTAGAGCCCCTTTTAGGAAGCTTGTGGCTGGGAATGGGCATAGAAGCGTACGAAGCTCAGCGTTACACAGAGGCTTTGGAGTATTTTAAGAGGGCGGACCTTCAAAAAGTAGAAGGCGAAAAAAGCCCTGTTCATTATGAACAGTCAGGGTTATATCAAGCAATTGTGCATTATCTTGAAGGGGATACGGATTTAGCACTAAGTATTTTAGAGAGTAGAATTAATTATGACGGAAGTACCTTATTTGAATATGCTTCACTGTTATCAATTATGTATGGCGAAGAATCTAACAAAATAAAGAGTGAACTATATGCAAGCGACGCACTTGAAGTTTTTAATACAGACCCCGAAAAATTTGATTACGACACAAGCTTTTTTCTGTTACAATCGGTAGTATATCAGTATGCAGCTATATTATACGAGCAAAAAGACTTTATAGCCGTTAACAATCTAGTCGAAACATTTATTAGTCACTATGATGACGTTCCCTATTATATATTTTCTGATAATATAACTCTTTTAAATGCCCAAAGTTTATATAAAAGCGGAAATACCATACAGGCATTACAACTTTTTGAAAGATTACAATTTTCCTACTATGAAGAACACGCAAAAGCATTGTTTTTGTCTGGGCAATGGGCACGTGGCGCTGATATAGCATTAAAAGCTAACGATATATATCTTCAAGGCATAGCGTATTATTATTTAGAGAATTGGGATTTAGCATATGAACGGTTTAGTGGTGTTTTTGAAGATGAGAATGAAATTGTTTCTTCATGGTCAATGTATTATGCCATTCTCGCACAGTATTTTTCAGGGAATTATGATGAAATTTTAAATTTGATTCAACGATTTGTTACAGATTTTCCGTTTCACAAAAAAATATGGGATGTGCATACGTTGGCTTCCACTTTTGCATTAGAATCGGGAGATGCAAAGCTAGCACTTGAGTACAGTCTTGCAGCAATACGTAGTGCAAAAACAAATGAGCAAAAACAAATGGCATCACTTTTTTCTGCAGGACTGTATATGGATTCTAATCGCTATAACGAGGCTTTAAATCTTTTGAATATTTATACTCGGTCCAGTGATAATCTTTCTATAGCACCAAGAATGCTTCTTTCTCAAGTGTATGTTGCAATGGATGATATTCAAAAGGCCGACAAGGAATTACAACAAATTATCACGTTGTTTCCTAATGAACCTTTAGCCAGAGAAGCTGCGTATAAGAGAGGAGAACTTTATTATACAGACGGAAGCTACGCTCAAGCCGAACGTTTGTTTAGAGAATTTCGTTTTGCCTATCCAAGTGGAGTATACACGGATTTTGCTCTTTATTTTGAAGCTGAAAGTAGGCTGAATCAAGATGATAGTAATGGTGCAATCCTCTTGTTTACAGACTTAGTTCAGCGTTATACTACAAGTAGCTACCGCTTTGCATCGATAAATCAGCTTGTCTTTTTACATCGAGGTTTAAGAGAGTATAGAATAGCTTTAGACTATGCTTTGCAAGCCAAGAGTAATTATCCTCAAGACTTTGCTTCATCTCAATTACAAATTCAAATAAATGAATTGACCGTATTGGCAAGTGGTGCAGATGATGAAATCGCACAAACTCTGTTTTCATGGCAAAGCGAAGGCGAGAATACAACGCCTGATGGAAGAAAAATAGGTTATGATTTAGCCGTGTTGTATTTGCAAAATTCTGGTGATCAATCTCGTGCTCTTGAACTATTGGAAGACTTGGATAGCGTATTGCAAGGTTATAGAAGTGAGTATGTATTACATGCAAGAGTTTTAGATTCACTTGGATCCATAGAACGTGAACAAGGAAACTGTGCACAATCAGGCCGGTACTATTTACAAAAAATTGAAGTACTTGTAGGAAGGAATATGAGTGAAGAGTCTGCAAAGGCTTTTTATAGTGCAATAGAAGCCTTTGACTGTGCAGGAATGAGTGCTGATGCAAACGCTGTATTTGAAGAAATGAAAAATAATTATTCGGACAGCATTTGGCATGAAAGAGCAAGTGTATTACTGATAAAATAATAATGAAAAATTGAAAGGAAAGATATTAAAACTGCATTTATGCGCCATCTGTGACGCATCGCTAGTACGAAGTTTTATAGGAGGAATAAATAGTGAAAAGTAAAAAAAGTATAGCTCTACTCTATATATTTTGTGTAGGATTTTTATTTTCGCAAGAATTGGAGCAAGATGATTCACAAGTGATTGCTGTACCAGATGTAAGCACAGCAATCGGAGGGGAAGATGCTTCAATTGATGAAGGAGCAATTCCCGATTTTACACTCGTGCTTCCTGAAGTTGAAACTGATTATTTATTAACGCTTGATCTTCCAGAGGTAGCTGAAACAACAAATGAAAATAGTGAAACAAGCGAAGCTCAGAACTATTTTAGCCTTGAGGGTGTAGTAGGTGGTGGCTTCCCTGGATATTTTTTAGGAGATATTCGGATATCACAATATAGTGACACAAACCCTTTTAATGTTAATTTTTCTCATGTTTCAAAAAATGGCTTTGGTGCCCATAGCGCTTCTGATGGCTATACAAAAAGTAGTACGCTGTTGTCTGGTAAGGCTTTAATGCTTATGAGTGAAATGTATTCTTTTGAGGTAGAAGGAAGTTATATACAGGGCGCTACAGGTTTACAAAATAAGAGTCCTCTTTTTTATCAAAGTGCAAACACAGGCTTAGAAGGTATTGCAACGTTCTCTGTTATTTTTCCATCACAATGGAATATTAATTTCCACGCTGGGGGTGAATGGGCAAACCGATATTTGGGACGACTGACTCAAAATACCTTAGGGAAACAATCAAGTGGAACCTTTTCTCGTATAGACGCAGGCTTTTCTTTTGGAAAAAGCGCAACCGCTTTAGATTTTTCAGTTATAACCGATTATAACTATTCGATACTCGACAGTAGCCAGTCTCATCGCTTTAGCCTTAATTCAAATATTCAAAGTCAAGTAACTGAAAATTTTTTTATAAAAGGTGATTTTGGCGTAATTTATGAAGAAAATTTAAATGCTCCAGTGTTACTTCCTTTTTCACTTTTAGTGGACTATGCCCTCCCAAACATAGCATTAGATTTTTCAGCAGGAATGAAATCAGCTCAGGTTGATTATGCGTACTTGCAAAAACGCTACCCATTTTCTGATTTTCCAAAAACTAATCATGAAGAATCTGCTTGGTTTGCTTTACTCAACGCGACAATACCGCTTTTGAAAAATTCTGTTTTAAATACAACAGTCAAATTTGAAAATACTGCCTTTAATCAGGGAGTGTATTTGCCAGTCTATGAAGATAATTCTCAAGATATCAACAGCGGTTTATATGCTATGCAAATAACTGATATGCTAATTTTAGATACTGATGTTTCATTTGGCGTTAATAAGGGAATATTTGGCTTTTTAGCTGGCTGGAATGCTTCGTGGATTGATGTTCTTCCTGAAGAGAATACGCATGAAGTTTTTGTGTCAGCTTCTGTTATTTCGAATGATGATACTATTGGAGCTCAACTATCTGTTACAGAAGCATTTTTTGAAGACTATACACCAATTGTTGATTTAAAAACATTTATGCGTGTAACGCCGGAAATTCAAATAGAGCTTCAAATTTCTGATCTTGCTAAGCTTGTGACCGGAAACGATAGGAGTTACGCTGGCGAGTATGTAACTGATACAGGTTTTATTGGCTTATTTGTACATCTTTATTTGTAAAAAGAGCCTTTAAATAGAAACGTAATGAGTAGTAATGAAATGAGTCATGCAGATGGCATTCACATTTCATTTTTAAAGTTTGCATAGCAAACTTAATATTGTACTGCTGCTTTAGAAGCAAACTTGAAAAAAGCAGCTTGAAAACAGATAAATAATAAATCTGATATTTTTTTATTTATCTGTTTATAGGAGTAGAAATGTTTGATGTTTTAAGAAGTGGCGGCTTATTAATGCTTCCCATTTTTCTTTGTGCTTTTGGTGCAACTTTTATTATTATTGAAAGATTGATGTATTTTGCAAAAATTTCAAAATTAGATGACACCTTATATGCTGAGGTGCATGATCTTTTAACAAAAGGGGACTATAATGCAGCTGAAAATGTATGTTCAGTCACCGAAACACCATCTGCAAAAGTTTTCAAAAAACTTATTCAGTCTAGAACGTATTCTTCAGAAGACATTAAAGAAATAGCTTCAAGTGAAATGGCGAGGCAGATTCCACAGTTGGAACGGTTTTTAACTTCATTAGGAACTATAGCAAATATATCAACACTGTTAGGTTTGCTTGGAACGGTAACAGGTAATATTGGAGCTTTTGGCGTTTTAGGTGACGCTGGAACTATGGGAAATCCTGCTATTCTTGCAGGCGCAATTTCAGAAGCTTTGGTTACAACAGCTTCTGGTTTAGCAGTATCTATTCCTGCAATTATTTTTCATAACTATTTAGCAAGTAAAGCAAATAAAATAATTGTTACAATGGATGCAGAAATTTCAGATTTTTCAATGCGAGTGCAAGGTAGGCTTAAATGATACAAAGAAGAACAAAAAGAGTGGGGACTCAAGTTGATCTAATCCCCATGATTGATGTTGTTTTCCAACTTATTTTATTTTTCCTTGTTTCTACGACCTTTATTCAGTTACCAGGAATAAGTTTAACGCTACCATCATCATCAACTGCCGATGCTGTTGAAACGAAGGGAATAACGTTAACCGTATTAAATGATGGACGAATGTGGTTAGATGACGCTAGTGTTACAATTGAGGACTTGGAAACCCGTCTTTTTGAAATTCAAGAAGCTGAAATACAGGAAGGTAGAACTGTAGATTCGTTCCCTGTACGTTTAGAAGCTGATGAGCTTGTAACAAATGGTGCTATCGTTGAATTGTTTGATGTTTTTCGTAAGAACGGTTTTCTTTCAATACATCTTCGGACAACTGAATGAAACAAGAAAGAATTGCTCTCATTATTAATCTCTCAATTTGGATAGTTTTTTTTACAGGTGTCATTGTGATTCCTGTTCCTATACCAGAAGAAGAGCCAAAAATTTTTGGTGAGATGTCCATACGTTTAGAACCGATACCGCAAAAACCTCAAGACACAGCTCTTGAAAGAGAGGTTGAAACTGCAACTGAGCAAGAAGCCGTCACTTCCGATAGATCTGTAGAACAAGTGCAAAGCAGCGTAGAAGTAAGTACTCCTATTGTACAAGAACGCTCGCAGCAGACTAGTTCACCTACGCAATCTGTGGCTACAGAAACACAAGGCCAGAGGCGACCGCAAGTTCTTGCCAAAAGCATAGAAGAACTTATTGCGGAACAAAATAATAGATCTCAATCGAGTTCTGAGCCTCAGTGGACTGATGATGTGTTTTTTGAATCAAGTGCAGCGACTTCAAGTCAATCGCAAGTTGTTCAGCCTCCTACCCAAAGTAACTCTTCTTTGCGAGGTTCTGCTGCTAATACCTC
>CAYJOZ010000023.1:0-15626 GCA_964371925.1 uncultured Treponemataceae bacterium
ACAAAGCGGCACTTCCCTTTTGCAGCCTCTACATCGCTTGCGTCAATAACCATTAGGTTTTTTACGCTCTCTGGAATATCGCTTCCAATTAACCATCTGCCTTTTACAGCTTCTTCAAATGTTTTACCTGCAGAGCGTGGGCTTGCAGCAACATATGTAACTTCAAACCACGGATGGTTTTCCAATGAACTAATATATCTTTGACCTACCATCCCGGTAGCACCTAAAACTCCAACTTGTATCTTTTCCATTTTATTTTCTCCTATTTTTTCTATCCGCAGATTACACAGATTACGCAGATTTTATACTGTACAAAACTGTCGATGTGGTCATCGACAGCTACGGAAATTTCTAATATTAATTATTCATTATTAATTGTTAATTACAATCCACTTTCTTTCAAAGCTGTTTCAATAATTTTCTTTGCACTATCTGATGCTTCTACGAGAGGTAGACGTACATTACCTGCAGGAAGACCTTTAACGTTCATTGCGTGCTTAATTGAAGATGGGTTTCCATCAACAAATGCTGCTCTAAAAATTGGCATAAGTCTGTAGTGTAGCTTTCTAGCCTCTTCAAATTTTCCATCAAGTGAAAGTTTTGTAAGTTCTGCCATAAGGTCTGGAATTAAATTTGATACTACAGAAATAATCCCGTCTCCACCTGCTGCAATTAACGGTAGTGTCATAGAGTCGTCGCCAGAAAGAACTGAAAAATCAAGTTTTTTTAGCGCAACTTGATGTACAACATCCATCATTTGATTAATGTCGCCAGATGCTTCTTTAACACCTGCAATGTTTGGAAGTTCTGCAATTCTAACCATAGTTGAGGTTGGAATATTTTTTCCTGTACGGCCTGCTATGTTATACACAATAATTGGAATACCAACTTTGCTTACTGCTTCAAAGTGTCTATAGATTCCTTCATCTGAAGGCTTATTATAATACGGAGTTACAACGAGTGCGTAATCTGCTCCATATTTTTTTGCTCTTTCACAATAATGCACTGCATCTGCTGTATCGTTGCTTCCGGCTCCCAAAATGATAGGAACCTTACGTTTGGAATTTAGTTTATATTTTTCTACTTCTTCAAATACTATTGAGATAATTTTTTCTTCTTCGTCGGCTTCTTTAAGTGTAGGTGTTTCGCCTGTTGTTCCTAGTGGAACCAAACCATCAATACCCTTTTCTAATTGGATTTGTACTAATTTTCTAAATCCATCGAAATCAACCGACCCATCGTTGTTCATGGGCGTAATAAGTGCTGTAAAAGCTCCTTGTAACTTTGCCATTAATAGCTCCTGAATAGTAGACACTTCTAAAAACTTCAGTTTTTTGAAGTGTTCCTTAGATGTAATTGCGATGTTTGTAAGATATATTTTGCACTTTATATTACAAACTCGACAGTAACTACAAAAAAAACAATTTTTTTTTTTTTAGTTACTAAAATATAAACTAGAAAACAGTATGACAGAAAAGAAAAAAAAGTTCAAGTGGTGTTATGTATTATTATGTAATTTTATTGTATATTTATGCAAAATGTATATGATCTTTCCTATCCCTGTTCAGGTTTTTCGCAGTTTAGCCTTTTACTCCACACAAACGTGAATTGCTTTCATCGACCAATATTGTCGTTTCTCTTCTTTGTTGAAAATTTATTCTAGAAAGAAATGGAGCCCTTAACGTAAAAAAGCCGGCGTACGTGCCGGCAGTTATTGTGTCTTTAATATAGACATAATCTTTTTGTTCCTGCAACTGCAGGCGAAAGTTTTTTAATGCGCCACTAACGGGCTAGTAAGTTCTGGTGGATTGTCCAATGTTGGCCCCCTTACTTATATTAAAACTCTATGATAAAAATCATAAAGGTAGAAATACATTTCATAAACGCTACGACTTTATTATCTTGTAACACTTCTAACTAGCACAAAGGAATATACAATGTTGTCTAAAATACGTCCTAGTCATGTATACTATACAAGTATTCTATAAAGCCACGTTTAAGAAACTAAGTTGTTATATAAACTATAACAACTAACCTACTACTATTGTAACACAGAATTAAAAAAAAGCAAGCTTTTTTTACACTTTTTTTGTAAAAATTTTGTAAAAAGTATTTGGAAAATATCTTATAATTGCTTGCATAAAGATTTAAAATACGGCATAATCACGGGTCTAAGTTGTATGCTATTTTAACAATATAGTTTGGCATACGCAATTTATATAGGAGAAAACATGACTAAAAAAATTATTCATGCTGATAACAGTGACTTTTTTAGAAAAATTGTAAAAAGTCTTTTATCCGAAGAAGGATATGTAACTGAAAACACTGACTCTGGAGCTGAAACAATAGCACATGTTGAAGATGGTAGTGCTGAAGCAATTATTATGGGAATGGCATTAAAAGATATGAGCTCTGAAGATCTTATTAAGAAAATTTTAATGTTTCCAAAAAAGATACCTGTAATAATCTTAACATCAAATGATGATGAAAATGAAAAAGAAAAGTTTTTAAGAATAGGCTTTACCGCTTACATTTCAAAATCAGGAAATTGGCAAGAAGAGTTATTGGAGGCACTAAGCCATAGATTTGATGCATAAGTTTGATACTTATGATGCATAAAAAAAAGACTTCCAAATGGAAGTCTTTTTTAGCGACAATTGGGCTTGAACCAATGACCTAACGGATATGAGCCGTTTGCTCTGCCAACTGAGCTATATCGCCATAGTTTTTTTTCAAAAAAACGAGAACCGAATAAGTTCCCGAAAAAAAAAGAGCGGATGATGGGAGTCGAACCCACGTCATCAGCTTGGAAGGCTGAGATAATAGCCGTTATATGACATCCGCAATTGATAAGATACTATATCAAATTGATTACGCTTTGTCAAGTATTCTGTAAAGAAAAATTTAAAAAAATGTATTTATTAATCCTTGAATACCTTATTAAAGTAAAGTATACTATATATGTTATGAAAAAAATATATGGTATTCTATTTTTACTACTTTATTCCATTCAAGGGTGGACCCAAGAAACTCCAAACGGATTTTATGCATATACTTTGGAAAATGGGCTTGATATATATGTTCAAGAAGACTTCACCATTCCAACAATGCGTATTGAATATGTTTCAAAAGCAGGTACAGGAAGGCAAAACAAAGATACGACTGGATTTTATCAATTATATTCTCGATTATTTTGGAAAAACTCAGTATCCTCTGAGTCTGCCTATGATTCATTGGGTGCAGGTGAATTTACATCTCAAACAGGATTCTCTCAATCTCGATACAGCTTTGTAATTCCATCTGTTAATTTTGATGAGGGCATGAAGGTTTTTTCTAATGATTTAAAACATACTCAATTTACTGATAAAGATATTTCAGTTGAGTTTAATCAGTTAAAGCAAGAGGTAACAGCTTGGTCTTCTAGTATCCCTGGATTTATAAATGCAAGCATTGATGCAACAATTTTTGCAGATGAACCATGGACAAAAGACTCAGGTGTATACCCTGCTCTCTTTTCATCAAACACCATCGAAAATGTAAGACGACATCTGACTGAAATTTCTAATAATTGGTATGTTCCTGACCAGAGTGCTTTATTTATTTCAGGACCAATATCCGCCGAGACCACTCTATCCATTGTAAAAAAATACTTATCAAGCTGGCAAAGTTCATACGTAATAGGAACGTCTAGCCATGTCTCAACTGCAACAAGCGCTCGAAAGACTGACTCGGAGAAGAATAAATTATTTGTGTTAGTTTCAAATGACTTTTCCAAAGATTACATACAAGCTGTTCTCCAATATACAGCACCAGGCTTAGGAGCAAATAATAAGTATTCAGCAACGTCATGGACTGCCGCTGAAATTATGCAAACAAAGCTATTACAGGCGGGCATGTCAAACACAAATACATCTTTTGTTGCAGATGCAAGTGATTCAAGAATTATAATACAAACACTTTTTGACGCTCAAAGTGTACGTGAAGACAGCGACATTTCTGTCATGTTACCAGGATTTTCAAATATTGTAAAAAGCACTGCAAGGCTCATTTCTGAGAATGATTTGAACCAAGCAAAGCATAGGGCTTTATTATTTCGAAATGATGCATACACTGGGTCAGATAATTTTATGGAAGCAGTAGCTGCAAACTGGGCTTACGGCGGTGTTGATTATTTTTTTGACTGGCCCAAGGCAGTACAAGAGGTAACATTGGATGATGTAAAACAAAGCTTTAATGATCCCTGGATTTTTGTTCTTGTTCACACAGATCTATATTCAAAAAATTCTGAAAACTTTGAGAACTTCGGATACACAAAAATTACAGAAGACACTGGAGCATGGTATGCAGAAAATGATAGTTTACAACAAGATACTCAAGAAAAGCTGCAAGTTCTACCTGACAGTTCTATACAAGAATATACAGAGTTCACAAAGTCCTTGCTTACAGAATACACTTTAAGCTCTGGTATTCCTGTAGTAACACAAAATATCCCGTCAACACCATGGGTTTCTCTTCTTATAACAATAGATGGTGGTGAGGTATTACAAGGTGGATTAAAAAGGGCTACAGAACAAATAGCAATAGAAAATCTTTCAAATATTATTGAACAGAATTTAACAAACTCATATTTTGAAGAAAAACTTAAAACTGTCCCTATTATTGAAAATGAAACTGAATTATACTCTTCATACATTAGTATTCTAAGTTTATATGAAGACCTAGATTACGTTTTAGAAGTAGTTTCTTCCGCAATTCAAGAAACAATAATTACAATTCCAACGGCAGATGAGCTTTTTATTTCAAGTGCATATAATTGGCAAATTAAAAGTGGGGATTTAGATTATCAATTATATGCAGCGGGAATGGAAACTCTTTATGGGGGGACACCTTTAGAAGGGTTGTTTAATTCAAATGTAGAATTAATGCTACAAGCAGACTATAAAGATATACGACTTGCATCTGAGCTTATATATGACCCTAACAGAATATCTTTTGTACTTACAGGTGGATTTGATAAAAATCTACAAAAAGAGCTAGAGAGACACTTTGGAAAAAGTTTTTACCCTATTGAAAGAGAATATAAAGCGACAATTATTGATGAGCAAGCTCCCATTTTTTCCCCTTTAGAACAAGTTGTTCGATTACGCCATACCTTTTTAACCGATGTTCCAGCAAGTTTAGCTGGTGAGCGTCCTACAAAACTAATACCAACTACTGATTTTTCTGACCCAGCACATTTATATTTTAAAGTACCTGCCTTTAATGATACTGAACATGCCCTTTTTGTTGCATTACTTTATGAAGTGGCTGATAGATTAAAAGAAGGATTCTCTGATTATAGGACTCCTCCTGCATTAGGAGTTAGTGTTGTCCCTGGCACGGGTGCACACCCGGTCTCAAGCTTACGTTTTTCAAAGGTAAAATCTAGAGAGAATTTAAAACAATTAGTACAAGACACATTTAATGAACTTGTTAAAGATTTACAGAATTCAAATAAAGAACTACTTGGTTTGATACAAAGCAGATACACCCGAGTGCTATCGAGAGAAATGCTGACACTCACAGACAGGGCGCATTTAATTCAACAAGGAATTCGATCTTCAAGCAATCCTGCTCTGTATGTAGAAAAGTATGATGTTGTTTTAAATGCAAGCTCAGAGCAGTATCAAGGCGTTTTTAAGGACTTTTTAGACGAAGGTGAGTTCTTTTGGCTTTTTTCTGCAGATACAGCACGATAATTAGTAATTTATATCGTAGGTTTTATCTGCATGTAAGAGTTCGATAAAGACATCTTTTTCTAATGGGCGTTCAAAGTAATATCCTTGTGCATAATCACAATTAATACCCTTTAGCCAAATTGCTTGGTCTAAGGTTTCAACCCCTTCTGCGACAACAAGCATATTTAAATGCTTAGCCATATTTATTACATCAGAAATAATGATATTACTCTTTACACCAGCAGTATTTGTTAAAGAAAAGAAAGCTTTATCTAATTTTAATATGTCTGCAGAAATAGTACTAAGTCTATTTAAAGAAGAAACACCCGCGCCAAAATCGTCAATAGCTATATTAAAGCCTCGATCTTTTAATAACTTCACATTCGCTAAAAGCTTAGTTTCGTCAAAAGCAATTGCACTTTCTGTTATTTCAAACTCTATTTTAGTTGGTGGAATGTTATATCGTGAAATTATCTTATCAATTGTTAACAGTGCCTTTTCAGAGAGAATTGTGTAGGTAGAAAGGTTTACCGATATACTTGGAAAATCAATAATAGATTCATAGTTCTTAATAAAGCAACAAACTTCTTCTAAAACAAACATATCCAAATAAAAAATAAAACCATTTTCTTCAAATACAGGAATAAAGGCATCTGGGAAAATTTGGTTTTCTCCCTTTGGACGCCAACGAACTAAGGCTTCTGCTCCTCCAACTTGTAATGTGTCGAAATTTATTTTAGGCTGATATACGACAACAAATTCTTTACTACTTAATGCTCTTTCCATTTTAAAAGTAACATTTATTTTGTTTTCATATGCCTTTTTCATTTTTTCATCAAATGTTATATATGTTGTTGTGTGTTGATTTTTTCCTAACAGTCTTGCAGAGTCTGCATGACCCATAATTGCCGATGATTTTTCTTTACAATTTTCTATTACTACACTACCAAAAGACATAGCAATATTATATTTTTCACCAATACTTGTTCGTATGAGTGGTAAAATATAGTTTTCATATACATATTGTATTTCACCACCTTCATTAATTTTTCTAAGAATTATAAATTGATCTGCAGTGCGACGTGTAATAACAGCGTCAGTTCCTTTAAAAGCTTTCATTAAAGCATTAGAAATTGCTAAAATAGCATTTGTACCGCGCTCATTGCTATAGTGAGTATTTATTGTTTTAAACATATCTATGTCTAAAGAAATAAGTTCATATTCACCAGCATGTGCTGTTTTTAGTGTTGCTTCAAATATTTCAGTAAATTTATGCAGTGCAATTAAACCTGTTAACAAATCAGTATTATAAGCTTCTGCAACACGCATTTTTCTTTTTATGCGTTGCTGATACCCAAAAACTAAAAAAAGTATAACAATAAACAACAGTATTGTTATGAAAAAAAGCATATTCTCTAAAATAAAGTCTGCTAAGGTTGCCTTTGGTATAAAATTATTTGAGTTATTTCGTAATATTCCGCTATATTCACTTTCACTCACATTATCAAGCATAACGTTAAACACTTTGACGTATTCATCAGCAATATTTTTAGATATATAAAACTGCATTGGTACATCTAAATCTGTATGAACTGTTACTCTATCATCATCGCTTAGGTACAGCTCTGCATACGTTGTTGAGCTTTCTGTTGAAATAAGAATATCTATTTCTTTTGTAGAAAATGCATCTAAAAGTTCATGCCAATCTGTATAGAATATAACTTCTGTATTTGGAAAAGCACGTAAAAAAATTTCGTAATCAACGGTATGATATTGCAACATCCCAATTTTAGGGGAACGTTCTATTATTTCACGTGTAGTAAGACTACTATTGTATATATCTTTGTGAACTTGGGCGTACATTGGAATAGAATAGTATGGCTCTGTAGCTATATAATATTGTAAATCATTCTTTCCATCGCCATATAGCGTAACTAATATATCGTAGTAATCATGATCTTCTTGATTATCAGTTAAGCTATAAGGATGATAATTAACTTGAAAGCCATAACGATTTGCAAAAAGATTGAGCGTTTCAATCATTGCCCCATCTGGCTGTCCCTCTTCGTTTGTAAAAGAAATTGGTGCATAATCAGCTATATATCCAACTTCTAGAGGTTTTTGCCGCAATGTTTGCACTTCACTAGCACTCAGTGAGCGATGATTTAGTTCTATATTGTCGGCTAGATATTTTTCTTCTAATTCTAAAAAGAAATTACCTTCAGTTGCAACAACATCATAAAAAATAGTATCAAGCTTTTGCAATAATTCTTTATTTTCAAAACTAGCGTTTAAATATATTCCATATACACCGAGGTTCAATACATTATTTTTACCACTAGCCTCTTGATGTTGTGAGTATGTAATATAGAAATCCGTATCCAGCTGCATATAGTTTTCAATCGTACCATAAACATATTCAACTGAAATATTATAAAAATTACAATATCTATCGAGGTATGTTTGGGCTAAATTATCGGGATAGGTTGCAACTGTTTTTCCGTTTATTTCTTGAAAATCATTATAATAGACAGCATCTTTTTTTGTTGCTAGTGCGGCAGATGTTTTGCTATATTGTATATTTGAAAAAAGTACTTCTTTCTCTCTTGCAGGAGTTTTGATATTAAAGCCAGAAACATCGACTTCGCCATTTTTTACAGCATCAATTAGACTACCCTGTATTGGAACAAACTCGAAACGTAAGTTGCTAACTTCTTCAATTTTTTTAAAAACTTCGTAACCGTAACCTTTATTATTAAAGCTATTAATATCGGTAACAACTGTTCTGATACTCTCTGAATACCCAACAGTAACAAGCTGCTTTTCTTCTGCAGTCAAAAAATCAAGCAACAGGAAAGAGAATAAAAAGACAAGTGATACATGTAATGCTTTTTGTTTATTCATATATAGCTCCCTCTTGATGCACTAAAAACACTGCTTAAAGTTACTATTCTGAGTCTTTGTTACTTATAACAATACTATATATTATATTGTTTTTTAGAATAAATTTCAAGCAAGGTTAGCTCAAATAGTGCAAATATAGCACTATAATATAAATTGTAGCGCAAGTATTATTGCAATAATAACACCAACGACTGCTTCACCGCCTAAAAGCCCCGCCGCTATAACGGTTCCTTTTTTGTCTTTTTCAAACTTAGGACAAGTTTTTTCAACTACAAATCGTATTAGAGCACCTATTGCAGCGGTAAAAGAAAGATAGAACGGAAGGTATACGCCTAATCCTAATGTCATAACAGGGTAAAAACCTAAGATATAAAGTATAGCTGCTGTACATATACCAATTAAAAATACGCCAGTATTTTGGATTCCACCAGCCATTGCAGCTACAGCAGATGCTTGAGCTGCTGGAAAAAGTTCTGGATTTCCAAACGCTTCTGAGCCATAGGCTGTGACGATAGCTAAAATAACTACCGCTGAAACTATAGCGCCTACTAACCCTCCAATAAGTTCTGCTACCCACTGTGCTTTTGGATTAGTTTTTAGTATATGTCCTGCCTTAAAATCATTCATTACATCACCAACTAAGCCACAAGCGGTTGCAACAATTGCAGCAATAATAATTCCTGCAATCTCTGATGTTGAAGGTGAAACTATACGAGCTATCAAAAGCACAACAATTCCAAAAACTTCCATCGGATTTATTGCAGACATGCCAACGGTTTGACACGACATTGCTGTAACTAACCATACACCTAAAATTGTAATAATCGATGCCATCACAGGAATATCTAGTACAAGCACAAATAAAAATGCTAACAGAACGACAAAAAAAGGAACCCATCGCACTGAAACAATAGAAGATCCAGAATCAACACTGCCTTTTGTAAATTTTAGTGAGCTAAACATAGCCTTTATGTTCGGAAAAATATTCTTAATAAAAATTCCAACGCCAGTCCCGACCATCAATCCAAGGCCCAAGGCGCTTTTGATATTATTTGCAGACTCAGCATCAAGTAACGAGAAATGCTGGCCTATTATTACTATTCCAACGTCCCCAATTAATGCACCCAAAAACCACACCCCAATAAAGACTGGCCCCACAAGATATCCAACTGAAATAAGCATTGGAGACATCCAAAGACCACCCAATGCTCCATAATTCATCATAGACTTAAACCAAATGAGAGCAGGAATCTTCAAAAACCAATCCCGAAGCACCGTAAAAACAGTTGCAAAACCAAATGAAGCGAAAAGCAAGTAGGCTTTTTTACCGCCTTCATCACCGGCTATAAGTGTTTCAGCTGCAGCTTGACCCATTGCATACGGTAATTTTGCACTTTCAATGAACTGTTTGCGCATGAGACTTGTAAAAATTAATCCTAGCAAGGTGCCACTGATAATTATGATTAAAAGATTCACCACGCCAATGTTTTCATTTGGAAATAACATATATATCGCAGGGATAGTAAAAGCAACTCCTCCTGCAACCATAGATCCTGCGGACATAGCGGTGTGGGTTACATTTATTTCATTTATATTTGTTCGACCAAAAGATTTTAAAATAAACATTGATAAAAGAGCTACAAACATAATGGGGAACGGTAAAGATGATGCTTTCAATGCGACAAAAAGTGATGCACACGTTACAATTATGGACCCAAAGATTCCAATAATAATGGAACGTGCTGTGAGCTGGGATTGAAATGATGTAGCATATTGTATCTTATTTTTCATGGTAACCTCTTAATGTTCATGATTTTACACAAAAAAAAGACTTTTATCAATATGTGAGCATGATAGGTATCATCTAAAGTACGCCTCCAAAAACTGATGTTATTAAAGGTGCCATCTACCAATTATTTTAAAAACAATATATAATTATACTATGGTAAATACGAATACATACGATTATAATTATTTTAAGAAGAGTGCTGAATTTGTTTTAAAGAAAATTGACTACAAACCTGAAGTTGCAATAATATTAGGTTCTTGCCTTGGAGGCTTAGCTGAAGAAATCGAAGAGCCTATTGTTATTGATTATAAAGACATACCCAAATTTTTACTTTCGACTGTTAGTTCGCATGCAGGCAAACTTATATTAGGAACACTTTCAGGAAGAAAAGTTGTTTGTATGTCTGGTAGATTTCACTATTATGAAGGCTATGACTTTGAACAACTTACTGCACCCATACGACTTTTTAACTTATTAGGTGTTGAAGCTACTATACTTACTAATGCAGCGGGAGCTATAAATACCACCTACAAACCTGGTGATGTTATGTTAATAAAAGATCATATAAAGTTGATGGGAGCTAGTCCCCTAAGAGGTACTAATATACATGAATTTGGAGATAGATTTTTTGATGTTTCGAACATGTATACCAAAAGACTTAGAGAAATTGCCTTAGTATGTGCACAAAACTCGACATTAAGAGTGCATGAAGGTGTTTATTACTATGCAACGGGGCCGCAATTTGAAACCCCTTCTGAAATAAATGCAATGAGAATACTGGGAGCCGATGCTGTGGGTATGTCCACCGTAACAGAAGCACTGACTGCCGCACACTGTAAAATGCCACTTCTCGCTATATCACTTATCACAAATATGGCTGCAGGTGTGTCAAATCAAGAAGTAACTGTAGAAGAAGTAGATGAAACTGCTGAAATCGCCAAGCAATCGATGAAAGCATTTGTTAATAAAATTGTATCTAATATATAAAGGAAATATAGTATGAAAACATTATTATCACACGCATGCATAATATGCAATGCGCAAACAGAAAAAGTAATACAGAACGGTTTTATTGGCATTGAAAATGATATAATTACCTATGTGGGAAGCCAGAAGCCCTTAGAAAAATATGATGTTGAAAAAGATATGTCTGGGAAACTATTTTTTCCGGGGCTTGTAAATGCTCATACTCACAATCCCATGACTTTAGTAAGAGGTGTTGGAAGTGATCTTCCCCTACTGGATTGGCTCGATATAGTAATGCCAATTGAAGGAAATTTTACCCCAGAAGATAATATGATAGGTTCTCGTTTAGCTTGGATGGAAATGTTGGCAAGCGGTGTAACTTCTTGCACTGATATGTACGAATACCCACAAGCAACAATCGAAGATATAGAAAAAATTGGTATAAAAATTAATATGGGGAGAGGTGTATTATCATTTGATGAAAGTGAAGCAGCACTCGATAATCAACGAGTTCATGATAACATTAATCTTTTTAAAATGTATAACGGAAGTGCAAACGGGCGCATTAAGGTAGATTTTGCAGTACATGCAGAATACACAAATAAGGAAAAAACAATACGTGAGTTTTCAATGATTTGTAAAGAACATGGCACAAGAATGCATGTTCATATTTCTGAGTCTCGTAAAGAACATGTAGATTGTATTGAGCGATACGGAAAAACTCCTACACAATGGTTTTATGATTTAGGCCTTTTTGAAAACCCTGTATGTGCAGCTCATTGTGTGCAGTTAACAAAAGAAGATATGGATATTTTTAAAGAAACAAAGGCAACTATCATACATAATCCTACTAGTAATTTAAAACTTGCAAGCGGCATTGCACCAATACATACCTATCTTGATTTAGGTATTACTGTTGCACTGGGAACAGATGGCGCTGCAAGTAATAATAACTTAAACATGATTGAAGAAATGCACATTGCATCTATTTTGCTTAAGGGTGCAACTCAAAAACCAAACATTGTAAATCCTTCACAAGTTTTAGCAATGGCAACAATTAACGGTGCGGCTATGCAAGGAAGAACAGATACAGGCTGTATAGAAGTCGGGAAAAAAGCAGACCTTGCAGCAATTGATTTACAAAAGCCACATTTACAGCCTCATACTGATCTTTTTTCTACACTGATTTATGCAGCACAAGGCAGCGATGTTTGCATGACAATGGTAGACGGAAAAATATTATATGAAAATGGTGAGTACACAACAATTGATAAAGAAAAAACGCTATATGACTTTAACGAAAGCACAAAACGCTTACTAAAGGATTTGTAACAGATTTATGTTATCATATATACGTAGTCGGAAAACATACTTCAAAAAAGATTCTTCGACTACGCTCAGAATGACACTTGCTTATACTTAAAGAAAAGAATATAGCTAAGTTCTAAGCATATAATCCCATAAATCTGTGTAATCTGTGGTTTTAAATAAAAAACATTCAAGGAGAATAACAATGGAAAGAGCAGATAAAGACCTTGCATTTATGTTGCAATATGAAAATGTTGCTTGGTTTGAAAATGGCCAGGTACGCATTTTAGACAGAAGAATATACCCAACAAAAATAGAATATGTAACATGTACTACGCACATAGAAGTAACACAGGCAATAGCAGATATGGTAACACAAAGTGCAGGCCCATACACTGCTGCTGCTGTTGGTATGGCTTTGGCAGGCTTCGAATGTAAAAACTTGAAAAAAAATGAGCAAATTGATTTTTTAACAAAGGCTTCATACACAATAAGTCACGCTCGCCCCACTACAGTTTCCAGAATGAAACTTATAACAGAAAACTGCTTAGCGGTAGGAAAAAAAGCAATTGAAGAAGACCGTAATGTAAGTGAAGCAATTATGGATGCAACCATTTTTATGAATAATGCTCGTTATGCAAAAATTGAAAAAATTGCTGAATATTTGGTTGATATGTTTCCTAAAAAGGGAAAAATAATGACACAATGTTTTGGTGAAACTATTGTTGGCCAAATGCTAAAAATCGCAAAGAAACGGAATTATGATTTGCAAATATTTTGTCCTGAAACCCGCCCTTATTTTCAAGGCGCAAGGCTTACTGCGAGTGTTGCCTATGACCAAGGATTTGATGTAACCGTAATTACAGACAACATGGTAGCATTTGTAATGCAAAAAGAAAAAATTGACGTATTTACCTCTGCTGCAGATGCAATTTGTTTAGACGGTCATGTAGTAAACAAAATTGGCACCTATCAAATAGCGCATCTAGCAAAAGTCCATGAAATACCCTATTTTGTAACAGGCGCACCAGACGCAGGGCACCCAACAATTGATACCGTTACAATAGAAATGCGTGATTCTAACTTTGTACTTCAAGCAATGGGTGTAAGAACCGCAATGCAAGGGGTTAAGGGATATTATCCGTCATTTGATATTACCCCACCTCACCTTATTTCAGGTGTTGTAACTGACGATGGCATTTATTCTTCCTATGACTTACAACGCTATTTTAACAAAGGTAACACCGGTGAAGTTCCAGAGTTAGTAATATAATACGTAAAATCAGCTTCCATGCTGATTTTTACTCTCAAGTATGGTGTAGTTTTGCAACTTCCATACTTGAGAGTAAAATATAATCTCATTATCTCTGTTCTCGAAAGCAAGGTGCATACTCATAGACACCTCTACGATAGATAGAGCATGAACAATAAAAATGGGATAAAACGCAAGTTTCAATCTTGTTTTTTATAGAAATGTATGATATAATTTTCTCATGACAATAAAAGACGTAGCGAAAATAGTAGATGCAACAGTTCTCTGTGGTGAGGATAGTCTTGATAGAGAAGTATATTCCGCCTGTGGTTCTGACCTTATGAGTGATGTTATGGCATTTGTTAAAGACCAAGTTTTACTCTTTACAGGGCTTATTAACGTACAAGTAATTAGGACAGCAAGCTTAATGGACATTGGTGCCATTTGTTTTGTTCGCGGTAAAGCCCCATCTGAGGAAATGATTGAAATGGCTAAAGATCAAGACATCATTTTATTAGCCACAAAAGACCCAATGTATGTAGCCTGTGGAAAGCTGTATACTGCAGGTGTTACAACCGGTGGAGTTCGGGATATTTAATATTTATCCATGAAATACCACTTTGATATTCCCGGAGATGATTTTTCAATAGCTGGGAATGCAGCTTTCGAAATAAAAAAAACCTTTAAAACACTTGGAATACCACAAGAAATAATTAAGCGTGTGGCTATAGCAATGTATGAAGCAGAGCTTAACATGGTAGTGCATGCTGATGGTGGTACCATTGATGTTGAGCTTACTGATACAGATATACATATTGTAGTAAGTGATAAAGGCCCAGGTATTAGTGATGTTCAAAAGGCAATGCTTGAAGGTTTTTCTACAGCAAACAATGTGTATGTAGAGCTCGGGTATGGAGCCGGTATGGGTTTATCCAACATAAAACGAAATACTGATACCCTAAAAATAGATTCTGTTCCGAATAAAGGAACTACCCTCACCATGTGCATACAGTATGCAAAATAACGAAATACAAATCGAAAAAAAAATTGCAAGATCACAAGCAAGGGCTAGCCTGCGTAAGTATATTGATGCCGATATAGAAAACAGAATGCAACGACAATTTGAATATGATGTTAGTGCAAAGTTGTGCCAAAAAGATTGTTTTGTGCAATCAACTATACTTCTTGGGTATTATCCTATGAAATACGAAGCATCTTGTTTAGAAATTTTGCATAGGGCTCTTGCTCTAGGGAAAAAAATTGCCCTTCCGAAAGTATATACAAATGATATGACCTTTCATTTTTGTGAAAATCTATGTACTACTAATTTTAAACTGAACTCGTATGGTATTTATGAGCCAACAAGTGAGATAATAGATTTTGAAACAATAGTACAGGAAAAACATTGCCATATACTAGTATTGGTTCCTGGCCTTGCCTTTACAAAGAAAGGAAAAAGACTTGGCCGTGGCAAGGGATACTATGATCGCTTTATTAAAAAGCTTTTCTTGCTAAAAGAAACGTACCCAACTTGTATTATAACAGTAATTGGGCTTTGCTTTGCTTTTCAAGTTATAGGAGCAATTCCGACTGAAAAACATGATAAAGACATGGATTATATTTTGACAGAAAAATAACAGTATTTTATTCATTAGAATACGTACGTTCACTATTCTTCAGTTTTTATGCT
>CAYJOZ010000024.1:0-14746 GCA_964371925.1 uncultured Treponemataceae bacterium
TACTATATCCCTCCCAAGACTACAGTTCGTTTTTAAACGCGCCAATAAGGCGTCTGTATGAAATAATTTTTTCAATAATTTCGTCAGGGCTATTCTTAACCACCAACTTCTTACCAGATAACATCATGAAAGTAACATCGGGATTTGTCTCAATGTATTCAATTTGATGCGGATTAATCCAATAAGTTTTACCATCTAAACGCATTACTTCTATCATATCTATTTTCTACTGTAACTCCAATCCAGTCAAGTACTTTTAAGCATTTTTTTGCAATTTTTTTCATTTTTTTATAAAAATGCTCTATTTATATATCGGAATAAAGAAGAATTGCCTTTAGCATTATGAGTGCTAAAAAAATCCTTATTGATAGAGCTTGAATAGTTTTATTTTAAGACATCACAAGTATACCTATGCAAAAATACGTTTTTTCTAAATCGGCTTGACTTAAAAATGAATAAAACATATATTAAAGGAATCTAGTGTATAAGAAGAACTCTCATAAACGTTATTACAAAGAAGAATCAAGGAGACAGCACATGGAATTAATCGATATTACCATTATTTTTTTCGTCGTAATGGAACTTTTAAATGTTATCATATTATACTTTTATCCTAACTCAACAAAAGGAAACGGAGTGGCTATTTTTAAGCCGTGGCAAAGATCAAAAGATGATGAGGCCCTGAATCTTTTTGTGCAATACATGACAAACTGGGTTGCAGGTATAAAGCTTATTTTCATTGTATTGCTTTTAGTGATTGTTTTTGTTGGTAACGATCTAACAAAGTTACTTGGTGCTGTAGTAATGATAATATCTATAGCAACATTTTTTTTCAGACTAAACCCGCTTATGCATAAACTTGATGCAATGGGAGAAATTAACCCCAAAGGCTACTCAAAAAAATTAAAGTATATGATAATTGGTTTTATCACTATGTTTTCAGCTGCACTATTAATTCATTTTTTCTTAGGGGCTTGAATAGTTTTATTTTTTCACCTACAATAGCTCCTATGAATTTGGCAGAGCTGACTAAACAATTAAACCCAGAACAACTACGAGCTGTAACAACAATAGATGGGGCACTCTTAATTATTGCAGGAGCAGGTAGTGGAAAAACACGTGTTATTACCTATCGTATTGCGAACATGCTTAATTCAGGCATTCCACAGAGCCAAATTTTAGCCCTTACATTTACAAATAAAGCTGCGAAAGAAATGGAAGAGCGAATAAAAGAGCAAACTCAAAAAAAACTTAGCCATTTAACTGTTTCAACATTCCATGCATTTGGTGTTCGAATATTACGAAATGATATTGACCACTTAGGATGGAGGGAAAATTTTTCAATATATGATGAAACTGACCGAAACCAGCTTATAAAGGAAGCAGGAAGGGAAATGGGATTTACACAAGATGCTCTTGATGTGTATAAAATCGGCTCTCTTTTTTCTAATATAAAATCAGGTAGGTGGTCTTGGGATGGTGAAAACGGTATCCCAAAAGTCCATGAAGTTAACAACATCTATCGCCCACTTTTTAGAAGTTACCAAGAAGGCTTAAAGCTTTATAATGCCGTAGATTTTGATGACCTTATTGCTCTTCCTATAAAACTTTTCAAAGAGCACCCTGAAGTACTTGCAAAATACCGCGAACGTTTTAAGTACATAATGGTTGATGAGTTCCAAGATACATCCTTGCAACAGTATGAGTTTATGCATTTATTGGCTCACGAAAATGTAGCAGTTGTAGGAGATGATGATCAGTCCATTTATTCATGGAGAGGTGCAAACTATGAGAATATACTCATGTTTGAAAGAGACTTTCCAGATGTGCAGGAAATTAGGCTAGAACAGAATTACCGTTCGACCGAAACAATTTTAGCAGCAGCAAATGGAGTCATCTCAAATAACACAAACCGAAAAGATAAAGCCCTTTGGTCAGGGAATGGATCTGGAAAACCCATAGAACTATTTTTCCCCGAAAACGAAGCTGCAGAAGCAGATTTTATTGCTGAAAAAATACTGTCCATACACGTTGAAGAAAATCTTAGATATGGTGATTTTGGAGTATTAGTGAGAGCTAATACTCTTACACAAAGTTTAGAAGAAGCATTCTTAGAATCAAATATTCCCTATACGGTATCTGGGGGAACAAGTTTTTATCAAAGAAAAGAGATTAAAGATGTAATAAGCTATTTACGCGTTTGTTCTAACCACCATGATGATATAAACCTTCTGAGAATTATAAATACCCCAAGACGTGGTATAGGTCGAAAAACTATTGAAACCCTCAATGCCATTGCAAAAGAAAAAACATGTTCCCTTTGGGAAGCAATTGAATATCATATTGATGATGAACTACAAAAAAAGCACGGTAACGCTAATGCCCAAGAAATGTTTTCAACTGAAGAAATGGGAATAGATGAGGCGCATAGCACAACACTTTCTGCAGGTGTAAAAGGTTTACAAGAATTCCACGAGCTTATAACGACACAAAGAGGACACCTTTTGGGGGGCAAGGGGCTTGGGAAAAAAGTAAAAGAATTTGTTGACGAAATTGATTACTGGAGCTATTTAGTATCTGAATATCAAAAAAATGAGAAAGCCGCTCGCTTTAAATACTTAAATATCGAGCATCTTGTCAACTCAATTATTCAATGGGAAAACAACCCAGACAATTTCGATTCAGGCTTGTATGCATGGCTTAATCGCATTACCCTGTTATCAAGAGATGATCAAGAAGATGACTCTCTGTCAGGAAAGGTAAACTTAATGACAATTCATGCATCAAAGGGTTTAGAATTTCCCGTTGTATTTATTGTTGGCTGTGAAAATGGAATTATTCCGCATGCAAGAAGCATTGAAGAAGACGAAGGAAATATCGAAGAAGAAAGGCGTCTTTTTTATGTTGCTATTACAAGAGCTCAAGATAAGCTTTTTATTACATCATGCAGAAAGCGTAGGAGAAACAAAGAAATCATGGAAACGGAGCCATCCCCTTTTCTTGATGAAATACCAGCCCAACTAGTTTCATTTCATGAACCAGAAGTTGAATCGGATGACAAAGCCATAGAACGCATGTTTGCACAAATGAAAGAAAAATTCGGCACTGAATAGTCGTGCCATGGACGGCACTAAACTCAATAAGAACGCGAGTTTTGCGCTAATCCTTTTTCGTCGGTACCGCAAAACTCGATAGTAAAAATTGGCAGGGAGGCCAATTTTTACGTAATTACTTTACCTGACTGTATAATCCTGCTATTTCATCGCGCCATTCTGATTTTGTATCATGGTCTTCCCATTCAATTGTTTTTACAATAGTAAATTTTCTAAGGTCATGTGGATTTTCAAAATGCACAACAGCAAAACGGCCTTGCCCAATGTATGATATTTTTTGATTTTCTCCCAGCTGCTCTGATTCATTTAGCTTACTTAAGACACAATCAAAGTGTATGGCACCACCAGTTTTTTTATCCAGCAATGCGGAACTTAATTCATGGATTGGCCTTGAACAATATTCGCACGTTTTTACATTTTCTTTGTGCAATCGAATAGCCTCTGAGTTTTCCGCTACAAATGTAGAATCAGCTGTTGATTCAAACGATTCTTTTTTTTGGTTACCCTTTTTATTTTTATTCCATTTTTTTCTATGTTTTCGATTATATTCCATTTGTTATCCTTATACCATTTGTGTATCGTTAAATCACATATACATCTAAAGATATTGTATATATGATTTGAACGATTGTAGTCTCAGCCAAAAGTATAAGTTTTAATATACTTTTGGCTGCTCAACTATTCTTCTACTCAACGCAAGAGCGATAATTTGCACAGCATTACTCATGTACGAAGAATCTCCAATTTTTGTTCTCATTGCGAGGATTTTGTCAGAAGCCCTGCGTTCAGACAAAATTGATTTAGCATTACCTTGGCTCTTTTTTAAAACACTCATATACACTCCGAAAAGGCGTCTTCGATATGATACACTGGAGGAAGCCCAGGTACATCGATTGCTAGCACATCAAATCTAATGTAGCTATGTATATATTGTCGATTAATCTGCAAAAAACGTTTAGCCGTTTCAACAATTTTTTTTTGTTTTATTTTACCTAATACAATTTCAAGCGTTTCAGCTGTACTATTTTCAAGAGTTTTTACTTCTGCAAAAATAAGTAAATCACCTTTTACAGCAATAATGTCTATTTCTCCTCGAACATCCCTCCAGTTTCTAGCAACAACGGTATAACCATTTTCATTAAAAAAATTGCATGCCCGATTTTCACCTTCGATTCCTCGCTCCTTTGAGGAGAGATTTGAGTGTGCTCTATGCAAGCGAACTCACTTCACTTTGTTTTACAGCTCGTGTTATTGTCAAATCTGACTGTCCCTTTAAATCTAACAAAGAGTTAACCGGCAAATCTGGTGTTTTGGACAAGCAAATTCTCACTGTTGGGAAGAAAGGCGCATCTACATTTATTTGGGCAATTTTAGCAATTGACCCATCACTTAATAATACATGAGATCCTACTGGATATAAGCCAATACTACTAATAAAAGCTTTTAATACCGCAGGGTCATATTTTTTTTCTTTTTCTGCTAGTAATGTTTTTACAGCGTCGTGAGCAATAAAAGCACTTCGATACGCTTTTTCAGAAAGCATTGCTTCAAAAGAGTCTGCAACTGCAAGCACTCGAGCCGGCAGATAAATTTGTTGATCTTTTTTTCCTTCTGGATACCCTTTTCCATCCCATCGCTCATGATGCTGTAGTGCAATTAAGGCGATTTCTTTTGGGTACGACAGTGTTTCTAAAATAGTTGAAATTACCTTTTGTGAATGCGCTTGAATGCGAGAGTATTCTTCATCAGATAACCTGCCTGGCTTATTAAGAACTTTTTCAGGCTGCTTTATCATATCTATATCGTGTAATAATGCTGCTGTAATCAGATGTAAAATATCTTTAGCAGGAAACTTCATTTCTGTAGCGATAATAGAGCTAGTAAATGCAATATTTACTGCATTCACCACTAAAGGCAAATGATTTTTAACGGGAAGAAAACTTATACCTACAGCAAAACTTTTTTCTTCAGTAACCAAGCTATAAATGATTTTTACACTTTCGTCTATAAGTTTTTTTTCTAACGCTTCATTGTTATTGTATGCATTAAAAACATCTTCCATGTTTTTTATTGCTGTCATATATAATGACAATAAAGGATCTTCAACATCATCATCAACTTCATCTAACATTTCTAGTTCATCAAGACCATCATCTTCTGAATCAATTGGCTTTCCGTATGTTATAACCTTTTCAATATTCCATCTTCTTACAGTATCAAGATGGATTTTTCCAATTGGCATTCTTTCTGCCAAAAACATATTTTTCCCATCATCAAATAAAAGGGGTGATGAAAAAAGCATTCCTTCTTGCAATGTTTTTGTGTTAATCTCTGTCATATTCTTTTACCTTTTTTAAAAACGAAAATATCCCAGCAAGAACCTCGTATGTTTCAGCCGGCACACAACTACCTACTTCGTGAAAAGAGAGAACAAAAGCGGTCTCTGGTTCACAAACAATAGGAATATTGTTTTCTTCGGCTATTTTAAGCATCCTTTCAACTTTATCTCCGTTTCCCTTAAAAACAATAAAAGGAGCCGGTGCATTGTCAGGGTACTGTAAGGCAATTGCTGTTTTTTTCATCATGCATCAAGCTTAACAACAGATATAAGTGAGCCTAGTGTAAAGATACCATCATCTAACAGTTCTTTTGAATAGGAAATATCAAAAGTTAAATCTTTTGGCAAGCATGAAAAAAGCATATCTTGCAACTGCTTTGCTTCTTGAACTGAGATAGATTTATCAGTACAAAAGTCAACTATATACCTTTGTTGATCGGCTAAATCTCCTTTCTCAATACATTTTATCATAAATTTATAATTAACGCCACCAAAAAATGCATAAACAACCATTTTTTCAGTGTTTTTTTTACTTAAATTTAATAAAATATGCACACTTCCAGTGATTTTTGATTCCTCGCTACCCTGTTCAAAGGGTAATAAAATCCAATGCTGCTCATTTACACAAGAATGGTTTACAAAAGTTAAAAGACCCTCTTTTTTATTTTGCAATTCATCGGGATTTGAAAATAAAGCCTGCAATAAATCAGGACTATCAGAGATAGTTTTTTCTCGTTCCTTATTATTCTCTGCAATTGTATTTTCATCAGCTTCGCTCTGGCCGTCGTTTTTATTTTTACTTTCGCTACCCTTGTTTTGATTACCAGATGCATCATCTCCATAGAGCAAACCTAATAATTCTCTAACCGTGTCCTCTGTTGCTGAAATTCCTTTTTGTTCCAAAAAAAGAACCATTTCGCTTGCATCTTCTTCATATCCAGGAAAGCGTAAGCCAATTGTACGAGCCCTTGAAGCAAGCTTCAAATTAAAATTAAGCCCTGCCGATTGAAAATACTGTATAAGCCTTAGTGAAATAGTATCCGATTTTAACCCAAGCTCTTGAAAGAAACCGCTCAGTTTTTCTATGGAATTTGTAGCACCACCTGAGTACTTTTGAATAGCATCATTAGATTCAGCTTGAGGTGATAAAAAGACTTTTCCTTCTGAAATAGTTACCACTGCCTTAAAGGATGTTCCTGCTTGCAGAGGTTGTTGTGAAATTACATTGAACTTACTTCCTAAAAAACTCACAACATACTCCCCACCTTGATTATGAGACAGCACACGCACAAATACAGAAGTCCCATTTTGAAGTGCATTTGGGTTCGATGAGATTTTAGTAAGTTGCATTGAAGAAATCATAGCATTATTCACAAATTACATTTCCTTTTGTAATGCTTTTTCTACTGCTTCTATTACTTCATCAGGAGTTGAAGCACCTGCACTTATTCCAATAGTCCTAAGTGCATAAAAATGCTCAGGTATTTCATCTGCACTTTCAATATGACAAACAGGTTTATTGAGGTTTTGTGTTACACTAAGCTCTGTAGCTATTTGCCACAATCGCGTAGTATTTGCAGAGTTCTTTCCACCTACTACAATAAGACCATCGATGTGCTCAAACAGAGAACGTAGAGCATCTTGCCTTTCTAAAGTTGCAGGACAAATAGTATCAAAAATAATTAAATCATTTATAGCAGAGCGAAGAACAAGGCTTACCGCATCATACTCGTCCTGAGTAATAGTTGTTTGACTAATTAAAATTGCCTTTGATGAATTCCATACATTCGCTTTAATGAAGTCTTTTGCCTCTTGTGCATTTTGAAAAACGTGACACTCTACTTCGTTTGCAACAGATCCCTCTAACGCAAAGACTTCTCCATGAGCCTTATCGCCTGCAATGAAAACAGTATACCCCTTCAAAGAATATTCCCTAATTCTTTTTTGATTTACCAGAACACGAGGGCATGTAGCATCGATAACTACTATTCCTGCATTTTTAAGCTCTTGTTTTAATGTATGTGGTGTACCATGAGCACTCAGTATTGTTACAGTTTGTTCTTTTTTGCAATCAATAGTATGTATCTCGCTAGGAGTCAGAATTGAAATACCATTTTCTTTTAAGTTTGCAATTGCTGTTTTATTGTGAATGAGAGGTCCTAGTGTATATATTTTATGATTTGGGTAGTCAAAAAGAGATTGCCTCGCCATATCGACAGCTCTTCTCACTCCCATACAATATCCTAAAATCTTAGCGCGAATAACCATATATATAGTATAGTCAAAAAACCATTTTTTTGCTATAGTTTTGTATGCTAAATATTTTACAAACAGGTGATTTACATTTAGGAAAAGTACTCTATGAGTACTCACTTATAGAAGATCAAAAATACGTTCTAGATTTATTGCTAAAAGAATTACACTCTTTTCCCTATGATGCACTTTTTATTACTGGTGATATATATGACCGTTCTATCCCAAGTCCTGAAGCAATATGCCTGTTTGATAATTTTTTGACTACCCTTAATACCGATTTCCCGCATATGCATATTTATATAATTTCTGGAAATCATGATTCTGCTTCAAGGCTTTCCTACGCAAGTAATTTTTTAAAGTCAAAAAACATATATATTACTACCGCCCCAGAAGATTGTGATAAGCCTTTTATTTTGCATTCAAAAAACGGTAAAGCAATGGCGGTATATCAAATTCCTTTTTTACACGCAGGAAGTTTAAAATCAAACAAGGGATTATTTTTAAAAAGCCAAGAAGATTTAATTCAAGAAGCCATAAGACGCATATTGCTTTCCCACAAAGAACTTGAAAAGACTCACAAAGATTCTATTCCCATGCTTTTAAGCTGCCATCTTTTTACCCTAAAAGGCATAACAAGTGACTCAGAAAGGCTCTTTTTAGGAAATGCAGAACTAATTGACCCAAAAATCTTTTCACCATTTTTATATACTGCAATAGGACATCTTCACAAAACACAAAAAATAACAAATAATGCATACTATGCAGGATCCCCTCTTTCATACTCGTTTAGCGAAGTAAAAACAGACAAAGCATTCTTACGTGTCGAAATAGATATAACGAAAAGTAACTCTATTACCACTACACAAATTCCTATTGTTCCGCTCAGAAAGCTCGTTCAAATTGAAGCTCGGTTTGATGATTTTGAAAAAATGACAGGGCATAAAAATGATTTTATTGAGTTTACCTGTATAAATGACGTGCCTATTGAAAACATTGCGTCCGTATTGCGAAAGACATTTCCCTTTTTATTATCAGTTCGCCAAAAGGCAATTATCAGTAAATACAAAAACAACGAGGAAAATATCTCAAAACAAAGAACTCTTTTTGAAAAAAAAGAAGCTCTTCCACTAAGAGATATTTTACACACTTTTTTACAAAGTTTAGGACTTGAAAGCGATGATTCAACGCATTCAAATAACGAATGGAATGATTGTATAAATCTATTTGAAAAAATAGCAACAGAAGTAGAGAGAGAAGCGCATGAAACCAAATAGCTTACAACTAACGAACATCGGTCCTTTTGTTGGAACACACACAGTAGATTTTTCTAACCTCGATAATATTTATATAATTTCAGGAAAAACCGGATCAGGAAAAACAACTATTTTAGATTGCATTACCTATGCGTTATACGGAAAGCTTCCTGGAAGTCGTAGTAATTCTGATAAGCGATATCTAAGATCTGATTTTTGTGCCAAAGAAGAAATATCTTGCATACACCTTGATTTTACCGTTAATGGAAAAATGTACCGTGTCGAACGAACATTACCATACAGTAAAACAACAAAGAAGGGAACACAGAGTGAAGAAAACGAATCAGCACTTTTTTATGAATTAACAAAAGAAAATGATTTAGAAAATGAACTTTTTGCCGCACTTAACACATCAATATTATTAGAAAGTCAAAAATCAAAAGTTGACGAAAAAATTGAAAACCTTTTACTTCTTTCGATAGATGAATTTACACGAATTGTCCTTTTGCCACAAGGAGAGTTTGCGACATTCTTAAAGCAGAATTCCAAAGACAGAAAAGGCTTACTAATAAAACTTTTCCCTATTGCACTATTCACACGACTTGCAGAAAAAATAAAAGACGAAAAATCAAATCTAGCAGGCAATTTGCAAGAAGTTTTAACACAAGTAAACCAGTTAAAAGTTTCCTTTAACCCTGAAACTGCAAATGAAGAAATAACACAGTTACAGAGCACACACGATGAGATAAAAAAAAGTTTAGATAGCTTTCAAAAGAACATTGCAAAGTTATTGATTGAAAAGAATACTTTAGTTGAAATTGCTAAAAAATATGAAGACTATATAAATATACAGGAACAATTGGCGCAGCTTGAAGAGCAAAGCAATGATATGATTGAGTTAGAGAGGAAAATACACTATGCAAGCGAGGCTGAAAAAATATACCCTATTGCAAGTAATTATACAATACAACTATCAGATCTCTCTGATAATGAAAGCGCATTAGCGAATTGCAATGCACAATTACAGCTATTTGAAAACGAGCGCGCAGTATTAGATAGCGAAGAAAACGATCAACTTTTGTACGAAGAACGCCTTTCACTGCTTGATATTCTTTTACATGAGCTATTGCAGTGTTTAACATATAAAAATGAAATTGAAGAATCAGAACAAACACAGCTCGCTCTAAACAGCGAAATGTCTGCTTGTTCGAAAGAACTTACAATAATTAATGAAAATAACACGGTATTTGCACAGTACATTAATGATGAGCAAAACATTTATCATATGCATGAAAAAGCTATAGAAACAGTTCAAACATTTTCACTTGAATTATTACTATCACAAGATGGAGCATTAGAACTATCAGAAAAACAGGCCCTTGATGCATATACTAATGCTAAATGCATTTTTGATGATATTCTTTTGCAATCAGAACAACAAAAACTATTACATAGTGCTTCTCATTTAATTGACTCATTACAGGACGGCGTACCATGCCCTGTTTGTGGATCTATAGAACATCCGCAACCAGCAAGCTACGAAAACAGTGCACTTGACCTATCAGAGAGAATTCGTATGCAAGAAAAGGTTGTTTTGCAACTAGATGATGTTATGAAAAATTATACGAAAGACAGGTATATTCTTTCAGGAAAAATACAAGAAGCAAAAAAAATTATTCCGAATGCATCTATAGCAATTGCGAGTTTTAAAACAAGCGATGAATATTCAATACACTTAGAAAGCATAGAAAAAAAATTAGAAGAGGCAAAAAATGATCTTGCGGTCCAAGAAGGCACTATAAAAAAACTTAAGGAAGCGAAAGAAAAAATTTCTCTTAGTGAACAACGAATACAAGCCCTAGAGACGCAGAAGAAATCGTTAGAGATTCAAATAGCTGTTATTGAGGCAACAATAGACGAAAAGAAAAAGTCATTACATAGTGTACTTTCAAAAACTGAAAAAAGTGAACTTTCAATTAGTGAACGAATAGAAAGTTTAAACAAAGAAAAAGAAACACTATTGAAAAAGACAAAGGGCTTTCAAGAGCGAAAAAAACAAACCGATAGCAACGTGTTAATCTTCAATGAAAAAAAGCTTTACCTTTCTAATACAATATCTACTCTAAAAGAAAAAATAGATAGTACATGTAACGAGTTAGCAAAGGCAATAGAAGCGTCAAATTTACTTTCAAAAAAATTAGAGCTAATAACTAAAGACACGATTGCAAAGGATATCGATGAAATAAAAAAAATGATAATGAGTACAGACGAAAAACAAAGAGCGCTCAAGGAAATAGACATTCACAATAATGAAACAATACGACTAAAAACTTTGCACGAAAACATAGAAAAAGAACTACAAGGCAACGAAGAAGACATACAAAAAAAACAAATAGAAGTTCAGCAGTCAATTGATGTCCAACAAAAAGAACTAGAAAATCTACAAGAGAGCTTTACACATGTGCAAAGCAAAATGACACAGTTGGAAACATTACAATTGGAATATAAAACAACTGAAAATAGACGAAAAGAAATCGAACACGATTATGAATTATATACAAAGCTGCACAATGTGATTTCTGGCAATAACCCAAAAAAAATACCGCTTGATTCATGGATCTTAGGAATGTATTTACAAGAAATAACATTGTATGCAAACTCAAGATTACAAAAAATGTCTAATGGGCGTTATGAACTTCATCTTAAGCAGGATGCAGAAGGCGGAAACGCATACAAAGGTTTAGACTTAGAAATCTACGATGACTATACAGGAAAAAGCCGACCAACAGCTACACTTTCTGGGGGTGAAACATTTATGGCTTCTATTAGTTTAGCTCTAGCCATAAGCGACATGGTTCAAGCACAAAATGGTGGTATACAATTAGATTCTATGTTTATAGACGAAGGCTTTGGTAGCTTGGATTCAGAATCACTCGAAAAGGCTTTGGGAATTTTAGATGAAATTCGAGAAACCCGTACTGTCGCTCTTATATCTCACGTTGAAACATTACAATCAAGAATAGTTTCACAAATACGAATTAATAAAACTATTAGTGGCAGCTCAATAGAAATACATAATACCTTATAAGTTTTGAGTAACTCACTGAAAAAGTTTGTTGCTTTCCCAGTGCCCTCAATTTTGAGCTATTGCTTTTTTTCTAAAAATACCGTAAATCAGTAAGCCAACAAGAGGTAAAATTCCAAATATCGTATATAGTTGCGCGTAGCCATAAGTATCAATGATAACACCACCTATAAAGCTGCCAAGTATACTGGCAACTCCAACAGAGCCAACTGTCGAAATAGCCTGCCCCATCACTGCATTTTTAGTTCCCCTTACTTCTTCAGCAATAAATATAACACTAGCTGGGTGCAGTAATCCAAATGTAATTGCATGAAGCGTTTGAGTAACAGCGGCACCTAGTACCGAAGGAAATAGCACATACATAAAGCTACGAAGTGAAATAACGGCTACACCAAATACTATTACTTTTCTACTACCAAAGCGTCTAATAAATTTATATGAAAAAAACAAGCCTGGAATTTCAAAAAAAACAGAAATTGCCCAAAGCAAACTAAAGGAATCGCTATGTAAGTATTCTTTTACATACAAAGAGAAAAATTTACTTGCCCCAAACTGGGTAAAATTGCCAAATGTAAGTACAATAATAATAAGCCAGTACATGGGTGAAAATTGTTTAAAAAAATTCTTAGTTTCACTCGTTTTGGTTTCAACAAAATCTTCATTAGTAGAAGGTGAATGGCCCGAATGAAGCGGTTTTAACAATTTTGGAATTGCAACAAGTGAAACACACAACAATATTGCTGGCACAGACATCCATAAAGCACCTTCAAATAATGAAATGGAATCACTATTAACAAAATATTGCATAACCAAACTCATTACAACAAAACCCAGAGAACCAAAAGCTCTGATCATTCCATATTTATCACTTTTATCACCAAGTCGTTGGTGTATAAAAGAATCGGAAATTGGAATAAAAGCCTTATTTGGAATTGCATAAAGCATTATTGCAACAACCGTTACAGGAAAAGTTAATAAAAGTAGTGGAAATGGTAATATAACAAGTAACACAGTTAGCAACAGCAACCATAATCCATACTTACCACTTTTTTCTGGGAACTTACAAATAAAGAAAGTAAAAAATATTCCAGAAATATCAAGAAGCGCTAGCAAAACACCTATAGTCGTAGTTGAATATCCCATATTTCGAAAAAAGATGGGAAAATACACATTAACAACACAATACGTTGAAAAAAATAGAAAACTAGGAATTGCCATACTCATAATCACTTGTACCACTATTACGAACAATTGTCAAGCGAAAAGAGGAAATAAAAAATAAAAACAATTGCTGTCTAGTGCATTGACACAACATGTAATATTTGATATACTTTTTTCTGTTGCCACCTATTACGGTAGAAACATGCGGGGGTGGTGGAATTTGGTAGACACGCTAGCTTGAGGTGCTAGTGGCGCGAGCTGTGCCAGTTCAAGTCTGGTCTCCCGCAAACTTTTAACACAGGAATCACCAATCCTGTGTTTTTTTTTGCTTTTTTCCTACCACGGAATTATTACACTTTTTTTATCCGCAGATTTATAGGATTATTGCTGGATTTTTTTGGTTATAATCCTTAAGATTTTTGATAATCTTGAGGATTTACTACATGCCGCAGGATTACACAGATTTTTACCTGTTGCGTTCTGAACTACACTTGCATCTACCATCAAAGCTAAAAAAATAATGAATATTTTTATGATGTTTAAATGGTCTCAGATTTTTACTGAAAAGACGAAAAAATTTCAAAAAGAGAAATCACATTAATCGGCGAAATCTGCGGATACCTCTTACACAAAAAAAGACCCTTCCAAAAGGAAGAGCCTTTTTCATTAGCTAGTAACTAGCTTATTTTTCAGCCATTAAAAGTGTTTTTGTGTCAAGTTTGAGCTTTGTATCATGCTCGCCTGCACCACGTGCTTTCATAACTCGTAAATCCATTCCATCAGATTTTTGCTCTAAGTGAACTGCAACTTCAATTTCAGCTGCAACATCAGCAGGAATTGCTGAAAGAGCATCTGAAGTTTCAGAGTTACAACTTGTCCAAATAGCAAGACCAGCGCCTTTTGCATAATCTTTAAGAACTTTTAAGTCATCAGCTTTTACAACTGAAAAATCAATTCCGTCTATAATAAGACATGAAGGATTGATTGATCCTGCAGAAAGAGCCTTTAATGTTGTTGCAATGTGAGACATTGAAGCAGCATCTTGGTGAAGATTTAAAATCACTCTTTTTCGAATCAAATCATTTTTGACATCATCAGAATCTGCAAGATTCTTTTTCTTAGACATTTCATCAAAAATGTCTTCATACCAAGTTATTACGTGACTTGCATTTTGCGTAAACGACACGTGTACAACTTGTTTTTCTTGCAATAGCATATCAAGCGCAATTTGTACTAAAACTGCTGTTTTTCCTAATCCCTTCTTTGAAGACAAAATACCTACTTCACCAGCTTTTAAGCCGCCGTCGGTAGTTTGTTCAAAGAAGCGTACTGGACTTCGTTCAATTAGATCCTGTTTAATCATAAGTTCCTCCATTACTTAACGTTTGTTATGCGACACTAGTGCCGCACATAGCAAAATCCTTATTTGTTTTCGTTTCGACGTTTTTCTTCGTATGCTTTAATAAGCCCTTCAGAAATACTTTGCGGAACTTTACCGTATTTTTCGAATTCCATTGAGAACTCAGCTTTACCTTGTGTT
>CAYJOZ010000025.1:0-14388 GCA_964371925.1 uncultured Treponemataceae bacterium
AAACTCTACCAACGCCTGCCTTATGAACTTCTATTCCAAGATAGTTAGTGTTAGGGTTTTCTTTTGCAATCCCTATGGTTGCATGCCCCATACCAAAACCAATTTCTATAACAACATCATTAGAGTTTCCAAAAAGTTTTTCAAAATCAATTGATTGCTTATCTATGGGAATACACCATGTTTCTTTTTGTGTTTCGTATTCCCTTTGTTGAGATTCTGTCATACGCCCTGAGCGTAGTACAAATGACTTTACTGTTTTATAAAAAGGTTTTTGCTCATCTTTTTCCATTTTTATTCTCCATTACGTAGGTTTACCACAGGCTCTAATATTGCATATTTAGAATCACTCGACATCGACATCTTTCGCATAGTTTCAGCAAGAGGGAAAACTTCTAGTATTTTTGTGTTAGTTTGAAACGCAGTACTATCACCAAAATATAGTAGACTGCCTTGATTATCATAAATTGCTATGCTAGTAGAATCTACTGATTTTTTTTCTATAATTTCTGTAGAATTGTCATAATCTATAGAAAAATATATTTCAATTTCTTGCTCTGCAAAATCAGTGTACACGACACTATACTGGCCATTAGCAAAAGTTCCTTGTGGCGAAACTAAAAACGAGCTACCAATCCATAGCTTATTTTGGCTTTCATCAGTTACAACTGTAGGATTTTCGATATTCCAAATATAATCTGATTCGATAGAACGCACACTCAGATTTTTAATGCGTGACGAGTCTGACAGTAATTCTACATATACCGCAAAGCGCTCGAGAGGTTGCTCCTGAGTCTCATTATAATCATATAATTTCATATACCTGACAGAGCCAAGCTCTGGGCGTGTATCTTCACAAGAAATAAAAAGCAAGGTGGTAACAGAAACTAAAATATATAGCGCAACAATAAACTTGATTTTCATAATGCTAAAACTTAAAATTAAGATCTATAAATGTTACGTCTTCAGCAATTATTTGATTTACATTTGCATTAAACTTAACATTAACTTGCTTACATACATCATCTAAATAGGATAAATAGTACAAGCCCAATTCACTTCCGATGCTACCCTTAGGTAAGTCTTTATACATATCAATAAGCGTTTTTTTGCGAATGTTAATAGACTTTTTATCAACAATAGTTTCTTTCATTCCCTTGTAGTCGGTTGTTTTACTATATACAGAAATTTTTAGTGTATTTTCCTTACCAATTGCTACAGAAGCTCCCCCAATTTTCCAAGAAACACACAAAGTACGCTTATGCTTTTTTAGTTCTGCATAGAGCGTGTTTCGAATTTTAGGATCTAAAAGCATAGACTTTTTAAAATCTTTATCTTTATACATTTTCCTTGCTTCAAATTCGAGGTTACTTAATTCAAAATAGGTACTTACCTCTAAAACAACAAGCGCGATGTATTCTGCTATTGTCGTTTTTGGAAGATATTCATTTAATACAACACGAAGCATTGCCAGCATATGGGGAAAACTAATATCGTTTGAAAAGAGTAATAATATATACCAATTATAATAACTCATTTTATTTAAGAATTTTTCACTCATAAGCATATACACTTTTTTTTCTTCTGCAGAAAACTTCGTATTTCTAAGAATTGATTCGTGTATCGGATTTAAAATGAGCTTAAATATTCTTTGTTTATTTTCGCTATGATTTCTAATATACTCAGCAAATACGGCATCATCTACCACAGCCTTCTCATCTAAGCACTTGCCTGGATGCAGCCGATTATGAAGTATTACACAATCGCTTGAAATCAATTTACTGAGAATAGTAGAATTAAATTGTTGATATAACTTTGAAAATATTATAAGTTTTGACAAGTCGATTATTTCAAGTCTATGATCATTATGATGAATAGACGTTGTTTGCAGTGCAGACACATAATCCATAATAATTAATCGTTGAAACAAAGCTGGTGAAAACTGTGTAATCTCTACCCCATGTTCATCAGCAGTATCGACAAGGCTTAACCGACTAATATCTTTTTTATTTTTGATTATATAGTTTGAGCCGTTTTCCGTAAAAGCAAGTTTTAGAGGTAATTGAATTGTACTTGATTTTGTGGATTCAGCCATATTTACTTAGATTTTAACACATTTTAGCATATTATGTCAAACTATGTATTGACCTAATGACAAATTTAACGCTATTCTGTAGTATGAGATTTTTGCGTTTATTTAGTTTTTTTGCTTTGTTTTCTTTTGTGACAGCACCCTTATACACACAAAATGTTGCTTCTCAAAAGTCTTATGAAGCACAAGTTAGCGATGAATTATTTGCAACTCTCACCAATCAAGGCCTCTCACCAATAATTCAGCCATTAGAAAACGCTCTCTCAACTGATTTTCCCTATAATATTATTGTCGAATATAACAAAAATGTCGAAAGCAATAGAAAACTTGTGCTTGTTTTTCCACAAAGCAACGATTTATATATCGACAATATTGTAGCACTAACTTCATATATACAAGAATCAAATATAGACTACGCTATCGATATTCTATTTAGTGCTAATGAAATAAGCGTTTTTAATCAATACGCCATTGACTCGAGCCAATCCTACCATGCGCCAGCAGGAAGTAGCACATACATAAACAATAATTTATTAGATAAAAATATAGCTACCGTTATTATTTCGCATGATGAAACAAAGAAAGATAGTTCATCTTTTGTAAATTTTCCATTATTTTCCTCGCCTGTTGAGATAACACCTGGAGGAGTCAACAGCATTGGTGAGTCAACCGTAATACCTTTAAGTTTTTTTTCTACAGTTATTGACAGCTTTGTAAAAGCAAATGTATCGTACACTATCAAGGGATATTTTTTATCATTGTATCAGCTAAATCTCATTAGTGATGACTATATTATTGGAAACTGGCTTGAAAACAGTATTCCAACGGTACACTTACATATTAGTGATTCTAACAATGACAGTGTTTTCAAAATGCTCAATACGCTACTCAGCGAATTTCCAAAAACCAACTTTGAGAATCAAGATACGAATTACTCATTTGTGCAATTTTTTTCGAGAACCTTTTTTGTATCTGAAAGACTTTTATTGCTTTTTATTTTATTAGTAACAACTACCGTGCTTTTTGGATTTATCAATTTTTCATTTATTAAAGGTGCACATAAGCACATACACAAAAATGAGCTAAAAAAAACCTGGTATCTTATTCCTATCATTGTGATTGCAACAGGTTGTTCACTTTTCGTTTCACAAATAATTGTTCAAGCACTTATTCCAAATGATCCTACATTGGCATTGTTTTCATTTGCAGTAAAAATACTATTTTCAATATTATTTATGCTTCTTTTTTCCCATTTACAATATGCAGCAAAACTTCCGTTAACTGGTTTTATTTATGCCTATACCTTATCAATAAGCGCAATTGTAAATATAATAATCTTTTCTATTCTTGAAATCACCCTTGCCCCACTTTTTGTCGGTCAATACATCATAGTTCAAATTTCACAAAGAATGAGAAAAGTGGTTCCAATAATTCTATCATTTTTATTAATGATAGTTCCTTATTTCCCTCTGGTGTTCAATATTGTAAGCGCGAACGATATCCTTAATGTAGAAAGCATTATGAATGCACATTTTGGAATGAATATTCTACTTGCTTGTTTTATGTTACCATGGCAAATTATGGTAATCCGTATTTTAACCCGTTTAAAAGTATGGGGTATGAGACACAAAATAAGTAAAGAAAAGATTCTAAAGCAATCTATTGTTATAATCTGTATAATTGCGTTTCTAACCCTTGTTACCGTCATTATAACCAAAATAGTGACTGATGATAATAATGCACAAGCAATATCAAATACAGGGAATATAACCTTAACAAGCGAAAGTACTGAACAGTTCGGAAACATTCTTCACAATTTAGAGATTTCGTCTCAAAGTACCTTATTAAAATGTATTGTCGAAGTAGAGTCAGAAAATACTATTGCAATTTACGATGCAAATTATCCTTATGATATATTATCAAAACCATTTACTGCAATATTTACTTTAGAGGATCACCCTCCAAATCCATTAGTTTTAAGCTTTATAACTGAACCTAAAACAAATAGTATATGTCGAATTACTGCATGGGTACTTTCAGAAAATATAGTTCAGAAAGTAGATACAGAATACGTACTACAGGAAAGTCCATGACAGAGACATGCTTTATTCATGTTGATCTCGATGCTTTTTACGCCTCAGTAGAACAATTAGATAACCCTGAATATCAGGGCAAGCCTGTTATCGTTGGAAGTTTGCCAACTGACAGACGTGGAGTTGTATCCACTTGTTCATATGAGGCCAGAGCCTATGGAGTGCATTCTGCAATGCCAATTGCCATGGCAGTAAAACTATGTCCTCATGCAGTTTTTTTAAGAGGTAGAATGCAGCGCTACCAAGAAAAATCAAAAGAAATTATGTCTATTTTTGCGGATTTTTCACCCGATGTGCACCAAATATCCGTTGATGAAGCTTTTATTGACATATCAGGAACGGAACGGCTTTTTGGCCCACCAGAAGAGGTAGCAGAAAAAGTAAAAAGCCGCATACTTGAGCAAACAGGCCTCACAGTCTCTGTTGGAATTAGTTCTACAAAGTATATTGCAAAAATTGCTTCAGGAATGAAAAAGCCAAATGGTCTTTTCATTGTTAAACCTGGTGACGAAGAAAAATTTATTTTAAGTTTACGATTAAAAGATATTTGGGGAATTGGTGGAAAAACAATAGCTAGAATTAACAAAGCAGGTTTTTTTACGCCAAGCGATATTCACAAGGCTTCTAAAGGAATGCTTATAAATCTATTTGGGAATGCAACAGGTAGCTTTTTGTATGAAGTTGTGCGTGGACAAGTTCATGAAACATTTAATGAAACACCAAAGAGTAGATCTTTAAGTTCAGAAAGAACATTTTCGTTTGACTTAACCGATCGCTATGCACTAGAAACTGCATTAATGGAATTGTCTTGGGATGTAATGTATCGGCTCTTTACAGAACAATGGACAAGCAAAACCGCTCATATTAAAATACGCTATGAAGACTTTACAACTGTGAGTATTCAAGAAACTACACAACATGCAATTTCTTCTGCAGATGATTTATATCTAAGAGTCAAAAGTCTTTTTGAAAAAAAATATGAAAACGGAAGGGGTATTCGACTTATTGGAGTTTCTGTTCAAAATCTTGAAGATAAAAGCCTACCTTCACAACAAGAATTGTTCGAAACGAGTGACAAAAAAAAGATTGCAGTAGAAAAAACAGTTATAGAAATGCAAAAAAAGAATCCAGGCTTAAACATTAAGAAAGCTCGCCTATTAAAAAACAGTTTAGTATTTTTAACTACTTTGTTTTTTGTGTTAACCTCAGCGCAAAAAGGGTTTACACAAGACATACAATCAATAGAACTTGCAAAACCTTTTGAGAATGCATTTATATCAGGGGAAGCGCCTATTGCAATATTTAATCTCACACCAGAGTCCTCTGAGGTTGAGTTTTTTGCTGAAGGTAGTTGGGATGCAACACTTACAGGTTCATTTAGCGTTTCAGGAGGACATACTAACTCAAACGCTACTAGTTTTAGCTTTGCCCCACCCATTTTTTTACAAGAAACAGATTTAACAGTCTGGTTTTTATTACAGGACACTTGGTATTTTGAAGCAAATGTTGCGGATGACTATAATCAAAATACCATTGCTGCAGGGTACTATGGAGATAGCCTGTTAAATCATGTTAGAATTGGAAATCGATTTATAACTTTTGATCAAAACTACGGAGTCGCTGATACAAATAATGGTATTGGTAGTGGCAGTAATCAATCACCTGGTATTATGGCAGAATGGAGTGGAAATGATTGGAAGGCAGATGCAATTTTGCGCTATGACATGATTGAAGCTATGGAGCGAGAATGGGTTGGCGAGTATGAAGCAACAGAGAATGCACTAGATCTAACCGACTGGCAAACAGGAGCACGCTTCATCTTTCCCGAAGGCACCGTTCAAAATATAACTGATGTGTATATTCAGAGTAATGATACAAGTTCTAAATTATATAAAGACTCACAAGGTATTTCATATAAAAAACTCTCTCCATCGGAATATATTGTAATCCCAAATAAAAATATGCTTATCCTTGCAAAGAGCACAAATAACAATGTGCTCGTAAGATTTAGCTCGCAGCCAGACTTTGGAAGCTTTAACACGCCTGATAGTTTTTTAGGCAAAATACAGTCATGGTTTGGTGACATTGAATTAAAAAACTATGCAATTGCAGAATCTAATAATGGTTTTTTTTCCACAATTGACGGCGTTAATGTTGTAGCTGCACAAGTTCAAAACTTTTTTTCCCCATTTATAGATGCCTCTTTATATAGTGTTTCCAGCTTTTCACTTGTAGACAATATTGCAATACTATCAGAATCAAGTAGGGTAATTGATGACTCGTATGGTGCTATAGCAATTGATTCATCAAGTTTAGAAACTCCAGGATTTACTGAAAATGATATATTTAACGAAAACAACTCCTATATACAAGTTTTTAATCATACAGCATCCGAAAATCAGGCAAAAAAGGCATTCCCCTTTGCTGACAAACATCCTTTCGTCTATTTAAATACGAAGGCAAATGATAGCATAGCATTAAATCAAAGTGATACTATTATATCTATTCAAAGCTTATCGCAGTCATCTGTTCTAGATATAGGAACTGATGCTATTGCAGGATCTATTATTGTCTACCGAAATGGCATAAAAGAATCTTTTTTTAACTATGATTCAAACACAGGTCTCGTAAGCCTACTTAACCCTGTAGGTACTTTTGACACAATCCGTATAACATGGAATCAAAATATTGAAAATGGCAACAATGGTTTTTTAACCTTTGCCGCAGGATATGAAAAATATCTTTCTGAATATACAAAGCTCAATGCATCGACATCGATTTTATGGCCAATAATGCAAAGCGATTCTTTTATAGATAGCAGTTATGATGCGCCTGGGTCCATTAACTTCGCCATCCATGCGGATTATAAAAAGGATAATGTAGCAATAGAGAATACATTGCATTCGTCGTTTCAACTCAGCGATGTTACAGAAACCTATAGAGTAGATGGATTAGGTAGCGAAAGCTTAGATGACCAATATTTACAACTAAATGCAAATGTTTCTATACCAGACTCTTTTACACCAATAATAAATGCTCGTCCTAACCAACCGGATCTAGTACAACTCGATAAAAATACAAAGGGGTACATTCTATCATCGAATACCATACGCGACAGTGAACGAGGTGAGTATACCGTAGTTTCAGATTGGGAGATTGACCAAAGCAATGGTTGGGTTGCTCAAACTATTAAACTTGGAGGTCAAGCTACAAGCCTAGCATCTGCACAAACGTTCAGCATATGGTTAAAACAAACAGCACTACCGCTCAATTCTAAGGTATACTTACAACTCGGTGTAAGCTCTGACGAAGAAGAACTATATGAGCGCACGGGAGAAATACCCACGTGGGACATTACTTCCATAGATGTAAGCTCAGATGTAAAACCACCTTCTTTTACTGCAAATGGGACTTGGCAAAAAATAACAGTGAGACTACATGAAGAAGATAGAGCAAAATTAACAATAAACCAAAATGCAAGAATAATTATACAATCAGATACTGCCGACACAGGGACTCTAAGCGTTGGCTCATATGAAATAGAAGGCAACTCTTTTAGCACAACAGGTGAAGTGATTTCAAGAGAGTCATATCAAGGAGAAAGTGGAAAACAAGAACTAGATGCAATGAAGCGCTTTAATGAGTATAATACAAACTTCGTTCAATATTTCTCTTGGGATGAAGCACTTTCAACTGAAGCTATGAGTGCTACAAAGTACATTAGCGAAATACCCTTCTCTTCTTATAAAACAATAAGCTTTTTTGCATATGTTTCAAACATTAATGCAAATGCAAGTTTTACATTAAACTTCGAAAGAGAAACAACTGAAGGTACAGAAATAGCTTTTTCGATAACGCTATCACAAGAAGCATTAGAGCAACTACAAAATTCATGGAATGAAGTATCAGTGGATTTAGAGACAAAGAAGTTACGAATTTCAAACAAAGATGTGCTTGAAAATTACTACTCTATAGATACCATAAACAAAACAATAGTACCAACTAAAGTTCGATTTGAGTTTTCAGGAACTGCGTCAATGTACATAGATGAATTGCATTTAAAAGATGCATTATGGGAATTTATAACAGAAAATGACTTTCAGTTTGCTTGGGAGAACAATGATATACTTCTTGAAAAAGCTGGCATTCCTATTTTTGCTAATGCAAAAGTTTACAGCAATGTACACGCAGGTATAGCAACACCCCTTAACTCTGACAATACAAGGAAGAATCTCACACTTGTAACAGATAGTTCTGCAAAAATTGATATTCTGGGAGTCTCAACTGAAGCTGCCCTCATCTATTCTTCATCTACATCAGATTTCTTTCATGATAGCCAGCATAATGTAGAAAGTGCATCTCATAAGCTCATTACAACACCTATTTTCCCTGTATTTGAAGTACTACAACTAAAAGAAGATTACCGATACCTTCCTTTAGCTGAAGGATCTAAAAAAATCAATGAAATACACGTAGACTTTTTACCACTTGGCCTTGATTTTCAAACAGGATTTATAACAGAAGCAGATTTACAAAATAGCGCTTATACACAGGACATGAGCTTACAATCCAGTGCATCACTTGGCATGGAAAATTTTACATATAATGTTATTCTACAGGCACTCGCTAGTCAAACAGGAACACAAGAGACAAAAACATCTTACTCATACACAACCTCATGGAAAAATACCTCTTTACTTCAGTTTTCAAATGGATTCAACACAGCTGACAAAAGGAATATAGGTTTTTCAATTAATCAAGTATTTGACTTTACAGATATTGGCCTTTCGCCAGCATTAGATGTTTCGATTCAAAATATCTATACAAACACCACTGAAATTACAAATTTGGCTTCGGATACATTGAGACTTATTTTTCCGTTAACTTTAAATGGGCATATAGTCACATCATCGTTAGAAAGAAAGTCTTCTATCGAACATAACCAGGCTTTAGGCTATAATTATATTCAAGATACTCAATATTTAATACAAGGTATGCAACAAAGACCATGGGCATATACTTCAATTCCTATTTTTGACTTTTTTGATGAGACATTACTTGAAAATATTCAAAACAGCATAAAAAAAACGGATTCTGTAAATATAGCCAGTTATAACACAAGAGCTTCGCTAGAATGGAAACGAAGCTATTCTAACGAAACATTTGACCTATTTATACCAACAAGTATAGGTACATCTATTTCTCGAAATATTAGAGCAAGTTCAGCTGATGTTAGTGATGTACTGCAGGTTGCGTTAAATGCAAATTTTCTGTCTATTAATAATTTTGGCAAGTATGGATTGTATCCAATTTTTGACTGGTATGAACAAGATGAAATAATTCAGTCCTTTTCACTAGCATATGAACTTGATAAGCTTGCAGTTGAAAACGTACGCTTAGAGATGACGGGCTACAATCAAACAAGTTTTTATCGCTCCAATGCAGAAAAAATTTCAATGCTTACAGAAGGATTCGTAGATACAGAACAAGATTGGCATATTAAAAATACTACAATTTGGGAACGGAATGGTAGTACTAGTTTACTTGTTGATGGGCTTCTGACCTTATTCCCTTCTGTGGTGGAGTCATATAAAGGATTTACACGAGAAAATACCATTTACATAAGCCTTGCACAAATAAAAGATGATGAAAGCACCATAAGTGACTTACAACAGCTCTATGGTATCACTCACCTTGTAGACATTGATGTGAATGAGTTTGCGTCACTTGGTCTACAATTAGGTGTAGAACTTTACATCGAAAATGATTATTTTAATCTTAAAAATAGTATTTCTCTTACAGGAAATTTACAATTTTAGGTACAGTGTCTATTCTAAAGGCGCATAGTAGCCAGTTTCATCTCGTCCTGACCTATTCATAAGGTATACTTCAGCTTCAAAGGGTAAAAACCTAGTACCAAAATTTGTTGGCAAGCTGGAAACATATGAAAACTGATACAATCCTACCGGAATATCAAGAACATCTTGCACAAGTCCTGTTAACCCTTCGGGCCTAAAAACAAAATATTCATCACCAGGGGTATTATTAACAATATAATTAATTTCAGGTGATAGTTTCTGATTATCTAAACTTACCACTAAAAATGAAATTCCATTGTTGTTTAAATATGCGCTTGTATCAGTTAAAGAATACTGAGTAAAGGCTAATGGATTTACAGACTCTGCAGTCAAGTATACAATCGCTCTCTTTGGTGTTGCATTTATTAAATCATTTGCACTAAGACGAATTGCTAAGTCTAACGCAGGATTAGCTGCATATGGAGTGCGCAAATTAGCAGAGGAAAAACGTTCCATAATTGATGGCTCACCCTCATACTCTGTTACAGGGTTTGCACCAGCAGAAACAATCCGAAGCGTACTTTTGGTATTCATTGAAGAAGCAATTTCTCGAACAGCACTATCAATTGCTTGTTCATAGTTTCTTGTCTCTGCATTTCTATCAATGAGAATTGTAATATCATAAAAATCATTTGAATCGGCATTACCAATAAGGCGTTGCTCTGCTACTGGCCGCTGCTCTTCAGTAAGCAAAAAGTTTACGTCTTGCAAACCTACAACACTCTCTCGGTTTCTGTTTTGTACTCTAAGCTCTACAATTACATTAGGAAAATCATCAGAATAAACTCGCTCAACTTGTACAAAAAGCCCGCCAACTAATTCACTCATCCTTGAAAGTAACACTACATTATTATTATGAAAATCGCTTGCTATTATTGACCCATTTTTATTAACGTCAGCTGTCATTATGCGAGTCGGGGCATTACCCGTGTGTACAAGTTCATGTATCTGTCCGTTGTGAATATCAACTGCATATACTCTATTTGTATCAGACACAAGAATATAATCATCCCATTTTCTCAATGCCTCTACTTGCAAAAAGCTATCTTCTTCAACAAGGTAGTCCAAGAAATTGCCACTGGTATCAAACATTGAAATAGTCCCAATAATACTATCTGCTACATATACAATATCGTCAATAATAGTAATTCCAGTTGGAGATGTAAAATCACCAAAGTTATACAGCCAATTCCCATCTTTATCAAATACAACTACCCTACCGTTACCAAAATCGGTAACATATACATTCTCAGAAGAATCTTGTGCCAAATACTGAGGGCCTAAAACTTGCCCATCACTTATACCTTTAGAACCAAAGTACGTAATAAAGTTACCACGAGAATCTAGTTGGCTAATTCTATCTCCAGCATATTCTGAAATAAGTAAATTCCCATTTTCTTGTTCCATAATATCCATTGGCCTATCAAATCCATTTATTGGCCCTTTTATTCTACTAACAATAAGCCCATTTACATCAAATCGTATCAGTTCGTTTGATCCATACGCAATCACCCATACAGATCCATCTTCATTTGGTAAAACAGAAGTTGGTTGACTAAAGTAAAATGACTCACCACTTCGTCCAGGGTATGTTCCAGACTCAACAAAACGTACATCTCTCTCTGCATCGCTGCCTGTAATCCGCCTGTTCTCGACTATTTCGATTTTATTTTGAAGTAAAAGGCCGCCATAACCTAAACTAGATGCAAGTTGCCATTGTTCAAGGGCCGTACCTTCTAAACCTGCTCGATAGTACGCCTTACCTAGCCAATCCAAAATTAATGGTTCTTCAGGTAAATATGAAAGAGCATTTTCAAATAGAGTTATTGATTCATTAAAAGCTCCGCGATACCATGATTGAACACCTCTTCGAAACTCATCTTCTGCAAACCCTCTATCTGCAGCAGTTGGTTCACTAGATAATGAGCTTTGTGTATAGAGATGAGAACACAGTAAAAAAATGATAAGAAAAACAATGTTTCGTTTTTTCATCTATTTTCACCCCTGGCCGCTAAACGTCCCTGTTCTCGATTCATCGCGTAATCTTCTGTTATTATTTTATAGTGTTCTTCAATTTCTGCCTTACTACCTTTTCTATCGTATGCACGTTTAATAAAAGTTAATGCTTCCGATAAAAGCCCTAGTTTATAATAAACCCAACTTAGAGAATCTAAAAAGGCTGGCGAGTCAGGTTTAAACTCAATAGCTTTTTTACACAATGAAAGAGCTCGCGTTAAGTCTTTTCCGCTACAGGCAAGAACATATCCTAAACCGTTAAGTGCTGTTGGACAGTTTGGGTTTAGCTTTAAAGCTTTTTCATAATTTTCAATTGAACCTGTAGTGTTTTCTTGTTCCCACTCGATATATGCAAGTGCAGAGTACACTTCGGCTGTTTCATAACCAATTTCTAACAATTTTTTTAATTCGAAATCAGCAAAACTCGTCCTACCTGTTAGGCTATATATAACAGCGAGTGCCAGTCGACACTGGTTTGCTCGACCGATAGATGAATCTGAAGTAACAACTTGTTCTAAGTATAACATTGCCTCATCATATCGTTGTAAACGAGCATACGATAATCCAATATAATAAGCTAGTTCAAAACCAGAGTCATCGGATGAGGTAATATTTGGTGCAGGTAGTGACAAAAAAACTGCTAAAGCATCAGTTACACTACCCTTTTTATATAGTTTTATGCCATCTTGCATAGTTTCTGCCATAATCCACCCCCTACGGCAACTATAAAGTATTTTTAAAAACGTCAGTTTTTAAAAGTGCTCCTTAGATTTAATTGCGATGTTTAATGAAAAAGTCATTAAACTCGTCAGTAACCTCTGAAAATTATTAGTTCACAGAGGTCTCTAATATTATATCATAAAACTTGTAATTGGTAAATCGTTTTTTTCATTAACTGTACAAGGTTGTGCTAAAACACGACTAATAGAAATATATCCATTGTGTACAGCAGTATAATCTGTACCTTCTATCAAATCAGTTTGAACCGGGGCTCCATTAAAAAAACTATATGTATGTCCATTAGGAGCTGTGAAAAACTCTGGTACATCTTGATAATTTCTTCGAGCTGGGATCGTATATTTGCAACCTTTTAGAATATCTTTATCAGAAGCATTAATGTTTATAAATACATCTTTTTCATGCAGTTGTATCAATTGTTCAATATTATTCGCTACAAACGAAGCTAGGGGAATATAATCCCAGTGTCCATCAGATGAAAGACTTACTGCAATCCCTGGTATCCCGTGCATACATGCATGACGAGCAGCAGCAGCTGTTCCAGAATATACAATATCTGTTCCTAAGTTAGCACCTTTATTTATACCAGAAACTACTACATCAGGTTTTCCTGTGACAATTTTCTTGATACCCACATCGGTACAATCAGCTGGTAAGCCAGAGCAAGCAAATTGTTGACTAGCTTGCGTTTTAATACACAATGGGACATTCATCGTAAAACCATGAGAAACACCAGATCGGTCTTGGTCAGGTGCTACAACCCAAACATCATGATGCACAGAAAAAGCTGCAATCAATGCCTCGAGGCCCTGTGCACCAAAGCCATCATCATTAGTTAATAATATTTTCATTCTATTCCTTATCTTAGCCCTTTAAGACCTTTGCTCCACCTGATGGCTTAACTTCGTATGATACCGGGTGGAAGCCAAAAATTCGCTCATACTCTGACATTTTTTTATTATACTCTTCTATATCCGTTGTCTTTAATATTGTGTATAAACTTCTTCCAAAGCCTTTACCCGTAATTCTAGAGCAAGCTGTGGCATTACGAGACGATGTAACATCAAATTCTAATGCTCGCTTTGCAATCCAATCAATTTCAGGGCAAGAAATATTATAATTATCACGCATGTCTTCATGAGATTTATTTATTGCTCGTGCAAATAAAGAAAATTTATCCGTTTGTAAACCTTCTACTGCCTCAAGCACATGCTGATGTTCATGCATAAGACATATCAATCGGCGTCTAGTATCTTCGTTTACAGAGGAAAGCACATCGGCAATTTCAACTACAGAGTCTTCATATACCCAGTAGTCCTTTTTTCGTGTTTTTAATTCTGCTAATAATAAAAAGTTTTCATCGGTAAAGACTGTTTCTTCATCCCAAACTGAAATTCTAGGCACTCGTGCATCAGTTAGAAGTACTGTGTATTCTGGAAAATTAAAGGGAATGGTTGTATGCGTGTTTTTTGAATGATCGGTTAAAAGAAGTGTGTTTTTTTCAGAATAAAGGGCTGCATAGATATCTGCATGATAGTTGCCCGTTTTTAGGAAAAATTTATTTCCGCGCTCTATTGTTTGAAAAAGCTGAGCA
>CAYJOZ010000026.1:0-14212 GCA_964371925.1 uncultured Treponemataceae bacterium
ATGCGAGTGACTTTTCTAAGCTTGTAGATTTACCGTTCTTTTCCTTACATTCAGGGATAGTTGATGGCACGGCAACGCTCACCGGTCCTCTTTCAGATTTACAAATTAATGGAAATCTGAAAGCAAGCGATATAGAGATAAGTGTGCCAGCTTATGTAAATGAGCGTTTGGTATGCGCAGATTTTCCAATTACAGTAACTCAAAATATTTTTTCATCTGAAAATGCGCTCTTTGTTGCACAAGATACACAAAGCTCAGCCTTACTTGATGTGGAGCTTTCTTTAGAACAATTACTATTTACCTATGTATCGCTCAATATAAAAACTTTTGAAGACGAATTTGTCCTTGGTCATTATTTTATGCCATATGGCTCTTTTTCTGGTTTGGCTGAAGCTGACTTATTTATATATGTTGGAAATAATATTACAGAAGTTCGGGGCAATATAAATGTAAAAGATACAGAGGCAGAAATTAAGCTTGCTGACGATGTGCCTACAACGCTAGGATCTGGAAATACTATTAGTGACGTTATTATTGATTTATATGTTACGGTTGAAAATCAGTCACAACTTTATTTTCCTTCAAAAAACAATCCGATTATACGAGGGCTTGTTAATCAAACGACACCATTACTGGTGCAGATTGATTCTCGATACGGAACTTCGTTGATTTCAGGTGAGTTTGATATGCGTGGAGGAGAAATTCTTTATTTGAACAGAACCTTTTTTATACGAGAAGCTAGTGCAGTGCTAGACGAAACAATTGATTCTTTTGATCCTCGCTTAACTGCAATTGCAGAAATTAGAGAAAGAGACACTGAGGGAGAAAATATTAGAATTCTTTTAAGCGTTGAAAACCAGCACTTAAAACAGCTAGATCCGGCTTTTGAGTCAATACCAAGTATGAGCGAACAAGAGATAATGACGTTGTTAGGGCAGGTATTTCTTGGTTCTTCAGAAGAATTGAGCCCTATTGCGCTTTTAGGTGGGTTTGCAGACTATTGGGCTCAGCTTGCAGTGTTTAGAGGAATTGAAAATAATGCCCGAGACCTTCTTAATGTTGATATTTTTTCTCTTAGAACTATGTTTTTGCAAAATGCAATTCTCAATGAAATTGATGCTACAGCCACAGAGCCATTAAGTGTTGGAGATATTTTAGACAGTACAACGGTATACGTAGGCAAGTTTTTTAACGAAACACTCTATGCTGATGCGATGTTTAGCCTTGTTTATGATGAAGAACGTGAAGATTTAGGCCTAGGGGGGCTTGTATTTCAACCCGAATTTGGGTTAGAATTACCTTCGCCGTTTGCAACAATTCGTATGAGTGTTGCGCCGGATTTAACAACAGATTGGGACTTATTGGTACCGTTTACGTCCATAAGTTTTTCTTGGAAATTTGATTTATAATTCATAGATAGATTTGGAGGAATTATGTTTACTAAAAAGATATTTTGCATGATTATATGTATTACAGTGTTTGGAGTAGGACTATTTGCACAGACATCTGATGACTGGTATTATGATAAAGAAATTACCGATATTCGATTTATTGGCTTAAATGCAATTGATGCTGTCGATTTAGATAGTTTAGTTGAATCTTTTTTAGGACAAAAATTTTCTGATGACGTATACTCAGAAATCCTAAACAGAATTTATTCACTTGAGTATTTTGATGACATTCTTCCTAATGCTCTTCCTTCAAATGCACAACGAAGTGGCGTTATCTTGGAGTTCAACGTCGTTGAGCGTCCAGTTATATCGCAAATTGTTTTTGAAGGAAATAAACAAATACGCTTTACTGAACTTTTAGATGCGATTTCAATTGCAGAAAATGATATTTATATTGCTAGCAATGTTGTTGTGGATGAGCGCCAAATAAGAAACTATTATTTTCAAAAAGGTTATACAAATATTAAAGTAACATCACAATCTGATACAGTAGAAGATGGTATTAAAGTTACCTTTAAGATTAATGAAGGTCTTTCAACGGTAATTAAAACTATTCAGTTTCAAGGTAACACTATTGCATCAGATCAAACACTAAAAAGAAATATGCAACTTAAAGAAGTGGCCTTATTTCAAAAAGGTGCTTTTCAAGAGGCCTTGTTAGAACAAGATAAACAAGCATTGCTATATTTTTATCAATCAAGAGGGTATATTGATGCACAAGTAAGTGATGTTGTGCGTGATGTGCAATTTAATGCTGATGAAAATAGAGATGAGTTAACCTTAACCTTTGTTATTACGGAAGGTACCCAGTATTTTTTCAATGGTTTAACCACAGAAGGAAATGTTGTTTTTAATGATGAGGTACTACTTGATTTGTTAGAATTAAACGTTGGAGATGTCTTTAATCAAATCCGTTTTCAAGAAGGTTTAGCAGCAATTGCAGATTTGTACTTTGAAAATGGTTATACTTCAAATTCCTTTTTCCCAGATACAAATAAAAATACACAAGAAAGTCTTATTTCAGCTACGTTATGGATTACAGAGCAGCCCAGAAGCCACATTGAAAGTATTTCTGTTGTAGGTAATGAAAAAACGCAAGATTACGTAATATTACGAGAACTTCCACTTGAAACAGGTGATATTTTCTCAAAAACAAAGATGGAAACAGGCCTTAGAAGTTTATATAACTTGCAGTTCTTTTCTGCAATTGTTCCTGAAGTAGTACAAGGATCAGAGGAAAACTTAATAGACATTGTGTTAAATGTTGAAGAGCAATCTACTGTTGGCGTTGAGTTTGGTTTAACCTTTTCAGGAATTACAGATCCTGATGTAATCCCTGTATCGTTATTTGCAAATTGGAGCGATAACAATTTCTTAGGGACAGGACGAGGTGTTTCTGCAAAAATCATGGGATCTAGCGATGAGCAATCTCTTTCTTTTAACTATTCAGATACATGGTTTTTGGTACAACCTTTGTCTTTTAATGCAGGCTTTTATGTAGAACACCTGTCTGCATCAACTGCCTATAACAATTACTTGCCATCAGGGGTTAATACATCCGATTACTTTATGGATTACAATCAGCTATCATTTGGCTTTAATATGGGTATAGGAAAACGATGGGTACAGGATCACGGTACGTTTACTACTACAAGTGGTTTTACAAATGCGTTTTTGCAAAATTTTTATGACGCAGATTTATATGAACCAGTTGATACGGTTATTAGTGATAGATATGGTGCATTCGGTATAGAAAACTCAATTTATGGAAAAGTTGCATTTGATGCTCGAGATTTATATTATGACCCATCAAAAGGTTGGTTTGCAAGCCAACAATTAACATGGACAGGCCTTATACCAGAGTTAGAATCTGAATATTTTTTAAGATCCGACACAAAGGGTGAGATTTACTTTACTTTATTGGATCACCCTGTTTCAGAAGTTTGGAACTTGAAATTTGTATTAGCAGGTTACTCCAGTTTTTCATTTCTCGTGCCTGCCTATAATTCGCCAATAAGTTCAGATAATATTTTAAGTATCGATGGTATGTTCAATGGACGAGGATGGGGACAAACCTCTGCAGCCGATCAATCCTTTGATGTTGAAGGTAAAGCTCAGTGGAGTAGTTACTTAGAGCTTCGTATGCCGATTGCACCTGGAGTTTTTGCACTTGATTTTTTTGCTGATGTTGTAGCAATAAAAGACACGCCTCAAGATTTCTTTACAAATCTTACAGGTGATGACTTTTTCTATAGTTTTGGGCCTGGTATGCGATTTTCTATTCCACAGTTTCCTCTACGATTATTGTGGGCATGGTCGTTTAAATTCGATAATGGAATGTTTGAATGGAACTCACAAACAAAAAATACAGGGTTATTTGTTCTTTCATTTAACTTAACTAACCAATAAAAACACTGCAAATATGTATGATATTTGCAAATAGGAGATAATATGAAAAAAATAGTATGTATGCTTTTAGTTTTATTTTGTTGTGCGTGGATGGCTCTTGCACAAACAATTACCATGTTTGGTGTTGTTGATACATCATTAGTATATACAACATATTTTCGTGACACAACAGCTGTGAGAAGCTACGATGAAAAGCGTCTTGAGTTTCAAAATGAAATTAATGACTTAACCAACGATTTAAAAGCGTTACAAGCACAAATGCTGGAATTTGAAAAAAATGGTGATAGAACACAAGCACAGCGGCTAGAAGGTCAAATAGCAGAAGATGCTCAATTTTTACAAGAGTATACGTGGGCAAAAAATGTTGAATTAGAAAACTTACGCAAAAATTTAGCAAACTCAGATGAATTCTACCAACGGCTTTACAGAATCATTGGAGATATTGCAGAAGAAGAAGGATATAGTATGATTCTAGATTTACAAGCAGACTCAATTCTTTGGTATAGCCCTAGTGTAGATATAACTAGAACTGTGATTGCACGTTTAGCAACTGCTGAATAAGTGTACGTGCTACTATGCTTAGTGCCTAGATAAATATGGCTAGTACTACTCAAACACCTTTAATGCAGCAGTATAATGCAATAAAAGCAGAATATCCAAACGAAGTATTATTTTTTCGTTTGGGTGACTTTTATGAAATGTTTGATACCGATGCAATTGAAGTTTCAAAACTACTCAATTTGACTCTTACTAAAAGGGGAGCTAATCCTATGTGTGGTATTCCGTACCACGCATCAAGGGTATATATAGCAAGGCTTTTGCGACTTGGTAAGAAAATTGCAATTTGTGAGCAAACTACACTTCCCAATGCAAAAAAGGGAATTGTTGAAAGAAAGGTTGTAGAAATCATAACCCCTGGTACTGTAGTTGAACATGAATATCTAGAACAAAATACAAACAATTTTCTAGCTGCTCTTTGTTATGTGGATTCTGTAAAAAAATTCTCGTATTCGTATATTGATATTTCTACAGGTGCTTTTTATGCCACAAGCTGGGAATCAAAAAATACAGAAGAAGAATTATCTAAAGAATTAGGTCGTTCTTTACCACGTGAAATTTTGGTATCCCGTACGTTGCTACAAAGGCATGACATACAATTAATACTACAAAACTTTCCTGCAATTGCACTGAGCTGTGAAGATGATTGGCATTTTTCTCATGATATTTGTTATAAAACTCTTACCAGGCAATTTCAAACAGTTAATCTCAACTCATTTTCCTTGGAAAATAATGCTCCAGAAATAGCATCTGCAGGGTGTTTATTAGCCTATGTGATTCGTAATTCAGGATTTTCAGGAAAAGACGACGTTCTATCACATGTTAAGTCACTAAAGGTGTATACAGATTCACAGCATGTTCTCATAGATGATTCTTCTAGAAGAAATCTAGAGTTAATTGGCAATTTGCGCGATGGTAGCATACAGTATAGCTTGCTTGAAACGGTTTTACACACAAAGACTGCTATGGGAAGCCGACTGTTGAGAAGCTATTTTATGCACCCATCTACTTCAATAAAACAAATTGAAGCTCGACAGGAGCATGTTTCAACATTATTGAAAAATCAAGCAACACTTGAAAAATTGCGAGACATATTATCAAGTATACTAGATATAGAAAGGTTAGTTAGTAGAATTGCGTTAGAACGAGCTCATGCAAAAGATATACAGGCTCTTAGGGTAAGTTTAGAGCATTGGATACATATTCGAAATGAAATAGAAGGTTTTTCAGATAATACTTTTCTCAGTGTGCTTTTTGCAGGAACAACAAACGAAGCTGTTACATTAATTTCGACTATTTCATCAGCTTTACTTGATGATCCCTCAACAAGCTTTACAGAAGGAAAATTAATTCGACACGGTTGGTCCGAAGATCTTGACCGCTTGCATAATATTCAGCAGAATTTTAATCGAATTTTAGATGAGTACATCGAAGAGGAAAAGCAACAAACTGGTATTCCTAACTTAAAAATTCGCTATAATCGTAACATTGGATACTACATGGAAGTGACAAAGGGGAAATTAGACTTTGTTCCTGACCATTTCATCCTACGACGTACTATGATTAATGGAGACAGATATACCACAGTTCGATTACAAGAGCTTGAACAAGATTTGTTGAGCGCTGCTTCAAAAATTGTAGAATTAGAAAGAGATTTATTTTTTGATCTTCGTGCATCAATTTCAAAGTCAATAGAGTATCTTTTGTTTGTTGCATCTGAAATAGCATATATTGACACAATGTGCTCTTTTGCACATTCTGCATTGCTACATAATTGGGTTTGTCCTGAACTTGTTGAAGAAAAAATACTTGATATTCAAGATGCTCGACATCCTGTTGTTGAAATGCATCTTCCTATAGGCGAGTTTGTTCCAAACAGCTCCTTCTTCGATGACAAATATTTAGCACTAATCACAGGGCCAAATATGGCAGGAAAAAGTACCTATCTACGACAAAATGCACTCATTGTTTTTTTGGCTCAAATAGGATCTTTTGTACCCGCAAGTTATGCAAAAATAGGATTGGCAGATCGAATTTTTTGTCGTGTTGGTGCATCAGATAATTTGGCAAAAGGCGAATCAACTTTTTTAGTTGAAATGAGTGAAACAGCTTTAATATTGCGTTCTGCTACAGATAAAAGTTTAATTATAATGGACGAAGTTGGGCGAGGCACCTCCACCGAAGATGGTCTTTCAATTGCTTGGGCTATTTGTGAATATCTTTTAAATACCATAAAGGCACGAGCTTTTTTTGCAACTCATTATCATGAACTTACAAGGATTACGCATCAAAAATTAGAGCTATTATGCTTAGATGTTAAAGAGCAAGACGAGCATATTGTATTTACAAGAAAAATACGACTGGGTGCTTCTGAAAACTCATATGGTCTTCATGTAGCACGCCTGGCAGGTATTCCAACTGATATCATATCAAGAGCTCAGAACATACTTGATAGCTTGCAAAACAAAACTACATGGACTGAGTTACCAGAAACAAAGACAACCGAATGTGAAGAGGGTACTAATAAAAGTAAAAACACATTGAGTTTATTTGCAGATGAAGAAATGGTATTAAATGAAATACTGTCTTGCAATGTTGATGTACTCACTCCTCTTGAATCATTACAATTACTTGCTCGATGGAAAAAAAACTTAACTGCGAACTAAAAAAAGTTACATACTGTATTTTTTAATACAATAGTATAGATATGAGTATGTTAAAAATTCTATGCTATGTAAAACAATTATGTTCTTATTTTTTATCTCTTATTGCTTTTCCTTTAACATGTATTTCTTGCGGAAAGCAATGCTATGGAATTTCACTGTGTAATGATTGTCAAAATGACTTTTTAAACACAATTGTTTCAAAAGAATATCGTTGCCTGTGTTGTGGTGTACAGCTTATTTCAGAACAAGAACTTTGCTTGGAATGTCGCTTAGATGAATCAAATGATAGTGCAAGGGTTAACGCAATTCAAAAGTCCGTTATATTACAGGATCTCGTAAGTGTTTTCCCCATTCACCATTATATCTTATGGAAAAAAGAGCTATTATTTGCTTGGAAAATAGCAGGTAACCGATCTCTGACACCTTTTTTCGCAAAAATTGTGTACTCAGTGCTCAATACGTATTATAAAGGTATTCCTCTTGTTCCCGTACCTCCTAGAAAAGGTAAAATAAAAGAAAAAGGATGGGATCAAATAGACGACCTTTGTACATTTTTGCAAAAGGCATACGGACTACCAGTTATACAAGCGCTAGAAAGGTTATCTAATCTTGAACAAAAAAAACGGAATCGAGAAGAGCGGCTTTATCGTTCTGAAAAAAATTATTCACTGCATAAAGATCATCGACAATTACCTCATTCCGTTGTAATTATCGATGATGTAATGACAACAGGTTCAACCTTGCAAAGCTGTGCACAGGCATTGAAAGAAGGTGGTGTTGAGCATATACATGCTGTAACATTATTTTATGTATAGTTTCATATATCTACAGTAATTTCATTTTTTTATGCTTGACAGCTAAAATAATCTATGCTATTATATTATATGAACTATTACACAGAGCTACTACTAGGCAGTTTTCCTCATTTTTGCCGTAAGGGTTAGAGATTGTGTAACGTATCTAGCGTGAATAACAAGCCTGCTACCAAACGGTGGCGGGCTTTTTTAGTGTAAAATACACTGTAGTGCTTATGCATTGCATACAAAAATAGTAGGAGATAATATGCCAAAGTATGTGCCCTTCGGGCAAATTCCAATTAAAAACCGCCAATGGCCGGACAAAATAATTACAAAGGCTCCAATATGGACCTCTGTTGACTTGCGTGATGGAAATCAATCCCTAGCAATTCCCATGGGAATCGAACAAAAATTGCGTTTTTTTGATATTTTAGTTAAAATCGGATTCAAAGAAATTGAAATCGGTTTTCCCAGCGCATCTGATACTGAGTTTAATTTTTTACGACGACTCATCGAAGAAAATCACATCCCAAGTGATGTAACGGTTCAAGTATTATGCCAAGCAAGAGAGCACTTGGTAAAAAGAACTTTTGAAGCACTAAAAGGCGCTAAAAAGGCAATATTTCACATATATAACTCTACATCTCCTTCTCAACGAAAATATACATTTAACATGTCCAAAGAGGAAATTAAGCAAGTTGCTATCGATGGTGTTCGCTGTGTAAAAGATCATCTACATATGGTTGAAGGCACAGACATAGTACTTGAGTATTCACCAGAAAGCTTTTCAAACACGGAAATAGATTATGCACTTGAAATATGTGAAGCGGTAAAAAACGAGTGGGGCGCAACTTCTGATAAAAAGATTATATTAAATCTACCAACAACAGTCGAATGTTCAACACCAAATATACATGCAGATCAAGTGGAATATTTTTGTAAAAATATTTCAAACAGAGATTCGGTTATTATTAGCTTACATACACATAATGATAGAGGAACGGGAGTTGCATCTACAGAGCTTGCCCTTATGGCCGGTGCAGATCGTGTAGAAGGCACTCTTTTTGGTAATGGTGAGAGAACTGGTAATCTAGATATTATTACTGTTGCATTAAATATGTACACACAAGGAGTTGATCCAAAGCTAGATTTTTCAAATATTAACTTTCTTGTAGAGCAATATCAAGAGTTAACTAAGATGGATGTCCATGCGCGACATCCTTATTGTGGAGAACTTGTTTTTACTGCATTCAGTGGCTCTCATCAAGATGCAATTCGAAAAGGTATGGCAAGTAGAACAAACGATCCAGATCAAGTTTGGGATGTTCCATATCTACCTATTGACCCGAGAGATCTTGGTCGAGAATATGAAGAAATCATTCGTGTTAATAGTCAAAGCGGAAAGGGTGGAGCCGCCTGGATTTTAGAACAAAATTATAATATTTTCTCTCCTAAATCTATGCAACAGGAACTTGGTAGAATCATCACTGGTCAAGCAGATGTACTACAGAGAGAACTTTCCGCTGCAGAAATATATGATGTTTTTTCAAAAACATGGCTAGAAAAAAAAGAGCCACTATGCATTGTTGATCTAGCTCAAGCGTATGTTGATGGTAAGGGCGACAGTGATGAAGTTCTTTGTAGAGCTTCAATAAGCTGGAAAGGTGAAACATTTGCCGTAAGTGAAAAAGGGAATGGACCATTGGATGCGTTTGTATTAGCTTTACAACATAGCCCAATTCCAAAGTTTACTATTACCGATTTTCACGAGCATAGTATAGGTTCAGGATCTGGTACTGAAGCAATGGCCTATGTTCAAATTACCTTTGAAAGTGGTTCAAAATATTGGGGATGCGCAAAAAATACTAATATTGGACGAGCAGGTATAAACGCTGTTGTCAGTGCAGTAAACCAGTTAGCATAAAAAAAGGGGGTGTTTGAACCCCCTTTTTTATGCTAAAACAAAGTTTTATAGCTTACTGATGCTGTAATTATTTCTTCTAGAGTGCTAAAGTTATATACCTTAAGTGGAACAGAAATCTTTAATTGTCCATTTCCCTCATTCATCTCGATATATGGCGCTACATTAACAGACAGTTTTGAATTATCAAATTGTAACATAAGCGCATCCTCATAGCTAACACTAGCATGAAAACCGATATTAGACTTAGTAGTGCCTGTGTTTGTCTCTATATCAAGATTGAGACCGGCTCCAACCTGATTTTCAATGTAGTCTATTAAATCAACTGTATATTGCGGTAAATAAAACATTGCTAGTGACATATTCACGTTGCCAATTGAAAATCTTGGCTCAATAAAAACGTGTAAGTCTTCAAAAGAAAATAGTGAACTACCCGCAGGTGGGTCAAGTTGAATGCGGCTCGTACCTACTTGTAAAAATAGGTTCGCATAAGGATTATTTCCTACAAGCATGCTAAGTGCTGCATGTAAATCTGCTCTTTGAATTACCAATAGCGCAGTGTTCCCACTTGCATCTACATTATCAAATGGTAAACTACTTCCAAAAAGAAAATCAATTACGGATCCCTCTGTAAGGCCTACTAATCGCAAATCAAAGTTTAATTGTTTTGCATTAAATCGTTCATTGTAGTATCCATAAAATGATGTTGCAAACGATGAATCAAATACCGTGTTTGCTTCAAAACCAAACCCATCAATCGATAGAATACCAGGTTGATTTTCAGCAATTTTTTTCTCAAATACTGAAGATTCAAACGGTAAGGCTCCTAAGTATTTTTGCGCGAAATCGTCAGTACCTATAACATCATTTGTACCCGCAAAAATAGAAACTCTTGAATTAAAGTTTCGCCCAGCTATTTGGTAGGAAAGAGAGAGTTTGTCTAAATTAAAGGTACCAGGTATTTCTTGTAAGAAGATATCTTGAAAAAGATTTGCTGTGGTAAAGGAAAACTCTCCTTCAAATAACATGTCGTTACCAAGTTGAATCTGTGTTCCGTAGTATGCCTTAAAATTCATATCAGCACCGGCGAACCCAGCCTTCGGAAGAGCATCTATGGCAACTCCTCCTTCTGAGTCAAAATATACTTGTGCATGTACGTTAGCAAATAAAAAAAGGCTAGCAACAATAGCTACAAATATTTTTTTTCTTATCGTTGTTTGAAATAACATAATTTCTCCTAGAAAATCAAATTTAATTGGTACGTCATGCCAGACGAGAATATGCACTTTTAGAAAGCAACGCTTTACAAAAGTACTAAGTACATTTAATACAATTTTTCAGTACCATTATAATTTGAAAGTAGTATACTGTATCAGCAATGTTTAGTGCAAGTACATATAAAACGTACTTGAAAAAAAGCATTACAATACTTATTATATCGACAAATCTTAGTATTTTCAGTACTAATGTGCTAATTTTTTAATTTTTTTTTTTTTCTTTGCAATTTGTACTTGACTAATATTAAAAATAGAATACAATAGGTATATGAGCGATTATTTTGATGTAAACAACGAAGAACTTTTAAAGGACTTCTTTAGTGAAGCCGAACAACAGGTCGAAACGCTTGAAAGTAATATTCTCGTTCTCGAAAACGATCCAACAAATAGTGATGCTGTAGACGAAATTTTTCGCGCAGCTCATACACTCAAAGGTGGCTCTGCGACAGTAGAAATGACTGAGTTAGCAGAGTTTACACATGCAGTAGAGGATGTGCTTGACGAGCTGAGATCTAATACGATTCAAATTTCTGAGGATATAATTGATGTTCTTTTGTCTTCAATTGATATTATCAAAGCTATGCTTGAAGAAAGGGCTAATGGAAGCATCTATCAGGAAAATGTAGATCCAATTAAGAATAAGCTTCATTCTTTTGTTCCAGCAAAACAAGGAAAGGGTGGTGTAGCTAAAAAAGCTGTTCCTCCAGTTCAAATGCCAACTATTGCTCAAGCTCAAACGCCTCCCCCTGCACCTGGGGTTCCAACATTACCCCATCCTTCAACACTACTATCAGAATATGACGAATTAGAATTAACAGAATTATCTGGTGGTAAAATTTTATGGGGTGTTACCGTTTTATTTGATGAGTCTAATCCAATGAATACGGTTGGAGGTGTTCAAGTCTTTACCGCTTTGAAAAAGTATGGAGAAGTTTTAAAAACTATCCCAGACTTTGATGAATTATACCAAGATATTTACCATGAAAAAGTGGTGTATTTTGTAGCATCGAATGAAAGTGCCGATACACTTGAAGATGCGGCCTTTATCGATGATGTTGTTTCTGCAGCTGATGCACAAAATGTTAAAGAAAAACCAGCTACAGTGATGCAAACTAATTCGCCTCAGCAGGCAGTAGCTGCACAAGCGCCAGCTGCTACACCAGACACTTTACCTGCACCGGAGACACATCTTTCAGATAGCGATTTAGCTACACTTTTTGAGATGTGTACAAGCGGGGAAAAACTCTGGGGAGTTACTGTTGTGTTTGATGAATCAAATCCAATGAATTCAGTAGGCGCAATCCAATCGTACGTTGCATTAAAAGGAAAAGGGTCTGTCCTTAAATCAATACCTGATTTTGATGACTTATATGACGATAATTTTTATCCACAAGTAGTTTATTATGTATCCTCTGGAAACTCTGGGGAAGTGCTTGAGGATGCTGCATTTTTAGATGATGCTGTACTTGCTGTAGATGCAAAAGTTATTGTAAATAAAATAACAAGTGCACCAAGCTCAATACAAAGTAGTGCAGCCCCTGTTCCTGTACAAGTAGAAGAACAAAACATTGTCTCAGAAGATGTAGTAGTAGATGTGCAAGAGGTAGCTCGACCTAAAAAGGCTGCACCTGCACCAACTAGCCCTTCTGCAAGTAGTAGTGGCAGCATTCTGCGTGTAGACTCAAAACGTATTGATTATCTTTTGAATTTAGTAAGTGAGACAGTTATAACAAAGGCCGCTTTTAATCAAACTTTAACATTAGCGAATAACTTGCAATCAGATTTTCAAAATCTTAATAGCGATTATAAAGATAAACTACGTGATTTAATTGATCGCTTCCCAATTTTAATTGAAAAAGTTCGTTCAGGTCAAAGTATGAAGGACGTGAAGGGAGAACTCAATGTCGTTTTTTCAGAAATGCTTGGTCAATTCGATGCTTTTGATGGGACATTCAAAACATTCGAAGGTAAGTTCCGTTCATACACTCAAAATCTAGGGCGTATTTCAGGGGAATTACAAGAAGGCGTAATGAAAATACGGATGGTTCCAATTAGCCAGATTTTCTCACGTTTTCCACGTGTTGTTCGAGATTTGTCGAGAGATTTACATAAAAAAATTAACCTTGTTATTGAAGGTGAAGATACAGAGCTTGATAAATCAGTTGTTGAGGATCTTCTTGACCCAATTATGCACTGCGTAAGAAACTCTGTTGACCATGGTATTGAGTCTCCAGAGGTTCGAAGAGATGCTGGAAAAGAAGAAGAAGGAACAGTTCTCTTAAAAGCTAGCAATGAAGGAAACATGATTGTTATCCAAATTAAGGATGACGGTAAAGGAATTGATGTTGACAGTGTGCGTAATAAAGCCATTGAACGTGGACTTATTCATTCGTCAAAAGTAATCAGTGATGATGAAGCATTCCAATTTATTTTCGACCCAGGATTTTCTACTGCAAAGGCAATTACAAATGTTTCAGGCCGAGGTGTAGGCTTGGATGTTGTAAGAACACAAATTGAAAAACTCAAAGGTAGTGTTGTAATTAGTTCTGAAAAGGGAATAGGTTCAACATTCACAATAAAGATTCCTCTTACTTTGGCAATTATACAAGGGCTTTTAGTTAGAGTTGGAGCAGAAGTATATTCCATTCCAATTGTATCTGTTATAGAAAGTCAACGGATCAATGTTGGGGAACTAAAGCGTATCGATAACTATGAAGTTATGACCGTTCGAGATGAGGTTATATCAGTTTTACGCTTAAATAGACTATTCAATATTAAAACATCTGAAGAATCACAACATGCATTTATTGTTATTGTTGGTACCGCAGATAAAAAACTAGGAATTATGGTTGATGCCCTAATAGGTGAAGAAGATGTTGTTATTAAACCACTAACAGATCAATTTGTTGAATCCCCAGGAATTGCGGGTGCATCAATATTAGGTGACGGTTCAGTATCATTGATTATCGATGTAAGTCAGCTTTTAGCCTTAGGCATAAAACTTGAATTAACAGCCCGAGAAATAAAAAGTATTTAAGGAGAGCACACTGTGGAAGAAACATTACAAAATACTTTAAGTATGCAGACAGCTCTTAACTTAGAGCTTGAAGAAAAAAAAGAACAACATGCAAAT
>CAYJOZ010000027.1:0-14050 GCA_964371925.1 uncultured Treponemataceae bacterium
TTTTTTTTACTTTTGCATGATGAAAACCTTCTGTTATACCACAAAAACTATTATCTAAAAGAAATCTGAGTAATCTGCGTCATCTGCGGATATAATGCCTCACACTTCCTGCTTTAGCATGCCTGTTGGCATGGTAATCATACACTCGGTTTCTTTTACCACTTTCATATCTTGTAATAGTACTGCATTTCTAATAGCATGTTTTCCAAAACGCTCCCTAATTTTTGCTGTGGCCTTTTCTAGCTTTTCTCTTTTTGCTATAGCGGTAACATCGGTAAATAAACTATGCTGAATGGGAATGCTCTCATTAACTAAATCTATTGCACAAATACTAACCGCTCTAACATCATACTCCCACAAATAATTTTTACAAAAAAGTTCAAAGGCATATTCTGCAAGAGTAGATGCATTCATGCTCGGATAGGGAAGCTTACATTGCCATCCTCTTGTGTACAATTGATTGTTCTTTATTGAAACCGAAATACCTGATGCCTTTTGTTTGCAAAGCCTTAATTTTCTTGAAACATCTTGCACAAGTTCTAGTAATACCTTCCAAACATCTACATTAGTTTCTAAGTCTTGCATGGTGGTAATACCGTGGCCGATACTCTTTGCAGGAACTACAAAGCTTTCATGTGCTACAAGCGAGTTGTCTTCGCCGTTTGCATAAGTCTTTAATGTAAGCCCATTTTTTCCCAATTTACTTTTTAAAAACGTACTTGATGCAATTGCGAGCTCTCCTATTGTATGAATACCATACAAAGATAACACTTTCTTTGTGGCTCGGCCTACACCTAAAAGTTCTTCTGCCTGTAAAGGCCATACTTGTGTTTTAAAAGATTCCCTTGTAATACAGGTAACAGCATCAGGTTTTTTCATATCACTTCCAAGCTTTGCAAAAATTTTATTAAAACTCACCCCAATTGAAACGGTAAGTCCAAGTTCAAAAGTAATAGTTCTTCTAATTTTTTCTGCAATGTCAAAACCGCTTCCAAAAATCCCACTCTTTGTAACATCAAGCCAACATTCATCCATGCCATAGCTTTCAATTAAATCGGTATAGCGAGAATAAATGCCTTTTGCAAGGCGAGAAAACTTTATATACTGCTCATATGTTGGCGGAACAACAACAAGGTGGGGGCATTTTTGCTTTGCTTGCCAGATAGGCTCTCCTGTTTTAACACCTAAATCTTTTGCCCCGTAATTTTTTGCCAAGACAATTCCACTTCTATCTTCTACTGAGCCACAAACGGCAACACACTTGTCTCGCAAACTCGGATTTAGCATACATTCAACTGAGGCATAAAAATTGTTCATATCGATGTGTAAAATAACTCGTTCCATATTAATTACTATACAAAATATAACTAAACGTTAGTATAGTATACTGTAGAATTTAAAATATGTCAAGCTAATTGTATGGTGGCGGGTAAAGCGAAGGAGAAAAAGAACCACAGATTACACAGATTAATGGGATTTTTATTTTTCGAATTTTATTATTTTTTGTAAAAAGTAAAATCGTTAAACACCACAAAAATATTCATTATTGTTTTAGTCTTGGTGGTAGATGTAAGTATCGTTCAAAATGCAGCAGGTGATAATCTGTGAAATCTGTGTAATCTGTGGTTTAATAATGACCAGTCTTTGTGGTATGGGCGAAAATCCATTGACACTTTTAGGGTTCACTCTTATACTTAAATAAAGAGGAGAATTACCCAATGATTATAGAACGCTATTTTGAAGACCCATCAATTTTGCATGTAGGTACATGTGAAAATCGCTCATATTATGTTCCTTCTTCTGTTGGAACTTACGAAGAAAATATGGAAAACTCTGATAGGGTAACAATGCTTTCTGGTAATGATTGGCTTTTTCACCTTTATGATAATCCCTACAAGGTAGAAAACTTTTTTGGCCCTGGCTACGAAGCACGCGGATTTTCAGCTCATACGGTGCCAAGTTGTTGGCAAACGCAAGGCTACGATAAGCATCAGTATACTAATGTAGCCTATCCATTCCCCTTTGATCCTCCATATGTTCCAAGCGAAAATCCTACAGGAGTATATTTTAAGCCATTTTTTATTAATGAAGAACATGAAAATATGAAACACTACCTTAATTTTGAAGGGGTAGATTCTTGTTTTTATGTATGGCTAAATGGTGATTTTGTGGGCTATAGCCAAGTGTCGCACTCAACGAGCGAGTTTGATATTACAAAGTATGTTCGAAAAGATATAAATGTTCTATGCGTAATGGTATTAAAATGGTGCGACGGAAGCTATCTTGAAGATCAAGACAAGTTTAGAATGTCGGGTATTTTTAGAGATGTATACATTATGCATCGCCCAAACAATCACATACGAGATTACTATGTTACAACGGATCTTGATAAAACATACAAGCATGCAACAATTTCAATAGACTTTGATTGGGTTGGAAAAGAAAAAAAACTTACGATAACACTTCTTGACCCCACCGGAACAGAGATTGAACAAAAGATATCAGATGGAAATAGTGTTGTATTTAAGGTACAAGATGCTCTCCTTTGGAATGCAGAAACACCATTTCAATATAGGGTAATTATACGAAGCGATGATGAAGAAATTATCCAAGACATCGGAATTAGAAAATTTGAAATTAAGGGAAAAGTTTTTTATGTAAACGGAAAACCTATAAAGTTTAAAGGGGTAAATCGCCACGACAGTGATCCAGTAACAGGCTATACCATAAGTAAATCTCAGCTTATTAAAGATTTGATTATGATGAAACAACACAATTTTAATGCCATTCGTACCAGTCATTACCCAAATGCACCATGGGCAACGCAAATGTTTGCAAGCTTTGGCTTTTATGTTATTGCAGAAAGCGATTTGGAAATACATGGTACCACAACTATTTATAATGGGGGTGGCGAAGGTTGGATTTACGATAAACCTTTTAGAGATGACAGAACATACGGAATGCTTTGCCATGACAAACGCTTCGAAAAAGCAATACTGGATAGAGTACAAAGAAACGTAATTCGAGACAAAAACAATGCATGCGTTGTGCTTTGGTCACTGGGAAATGAAGCGGGGTACGGCCCAAATATGGAAAAGGCAGCTGCTTGGATAAAATCTTTTGACAGTACCATGCTTGTACACTACGAGGGAAGCATTCATCAAATGGAAGGCTACAAAAATGATGTAACCAATATAGATGTGTTTAGCCATATGTATGCACCTACAGAAGATATAGATACAATAATGAATACCTTTTTGGATAAACCGTTTATTCAGTGTGAGTTTGTGCATGCAATGGGTAATGGTCCTGGCGATATTGAAGATTATTTTGAGCAAATATATAAATATGATGCATTTATTGGCGGCTTTGTATGGGAATGGTGTGACCATGCAATTTATATGGGAAAAACAGTTGCCGGAAAAGACAAGTACTACTATGGGGGCGACTTTAGAGAGTTTCCTCATGATGGAAACTTTTGTATGGATGGGCTTGTGTATCCCGATAGACGACCCCATACAGGCCTTTTAGAATGGAAAAACTGTGCTCGTCCTATGCGTGTAAAAGAAGTAGACCTAAAAAAAGGAAAAGTAAAACTCATTAACACACTCGACTTTCAAAATCTACAAGATGCAGTAACCGTGCTATATGCAATCAGTTTGAACGGTGAAGTAATTGAAAGTGGCGAAATAGAAGATTTAAACATTGAAGCGCATGAGGAAAAAGAAATCACCATTCCATACACTATTCCACCTACAGGAAATTGCTATCTTCGCATAATGAGCTTTCAAAAAGATGAAACGCTTTTTATAAGCGAAGATTATGAATTGGGCTTTGACGAGTTTGAAATTAGAAAAGAAACAATTGAAAAATATGAGTCAAGCTCCAAGGCAAAAATAAAAATAGAGGAAAGTGAAACAGAATACATTATTCAAAGCCCAAAATTTAGATATACCTTTAACCGCTTAACAGGAATGTTTGCTACGCTTGTAAAAGACAACGTATCAATACTCGAAAAACCAATGGAAGTTAACATATGGAGAGCTCCAACCGATAACGATCGAGTAGTGCGCTTAGATTGGGAAAAGGCAGGCTACGACAGAAAAACGGTTAAAGTATATGAAACAAAATTAGAAAAAGACGAAGCATGTATAAAAATTTATACTACTTTTAGTATTTCTGCAATTTTTATTCAACGAATTCTTGACGTTACGGCATGTTTTACAATCCACAACGATGGAACTATACATATACATATGGATGCAGTGCGCAATACAGAACTTCCGTTTTTACCAAGATTTGGCCTTAGACTCTTTTTGCCAAAAGATTTCGATAACTGTGCCTATTTAGGCTACGGTCCAAATGAAAGTTACATAGATAAAAGAAGAAGCTCGTACTACGGAAGTTTTGAATCAAAGGTAAACGACCTCCATGAAGACTATATCAAACCTCAAGAAAATGGAAGCCATTGGGGTTGTAGCAAAGTTGTATTGAGAAATGCTAATGATTTTGCGCTTACCGTTCACGGTAATGACTTTAGTTTTAATGCTTCACATTATACGCAAGAAGAACTCAGTACAAAAAAACATAATTTTGAGCTTATTGAAACTGACTATACAGTGCTATGTTTAGATGCCAAAATGTCGGGGATAGGTTCTGGAAGCTGTGGGCCTCAATTAAAAGACAAGTATCAAGTAAATGATAAAAATATACAACTAGATTTTAATTTTTTTTGCAGTAAATCTTAATTGGGCATCTCTAAATACTTCACTTTTAAGTGGTACCTCATTATAAATTTTCTCTATAGTAGACTCATTACTATTGACATCCTAACTTGTATGGCATACACTTATAGTAGGAATGGTGTAAAACTATGAAATATTCTCAGATACTACTAGTACTTATTATTATATTAGCATCATTATACTCTTATCGCCAGTCACATGAAATTGAACAGGCTGATAAGCAAGAACTATTAACACTACTTGATGTATATGAAGAAAGAATGCAAACAATAATTAATGGGACAATAAAAGTGTCATCAATTTTAGAAGAACTTATTATCTTACATGGTGGTAATCCTCCGCTCGAAGAAATAGAAAGGCTTACGAAGCTTCTTTTTGATGAAAAAATACATATAAATATTAGTTATGCTCCAAATGGAGTGATAGAGTTTTCATATCCCCAACAAGAAAATGAGGCTGCTATCGGCCATAGGCTTTTAGAAGATCCAGTTACAAAAAGAGATGCGCAAAAGGCTCTAGAATTAAAACAAGCAACGTTATCAAAACCCTATCAGCTTAGACAGGGGTATGTTTCGGCTGTTGTGCGAGATCCTGTGTTTATACAAAAAAGTGGACAAGAAGAATTTTGGGGCTTTGTTGCAATTGCGATGCGTACCTCAGATGGGATCATAGCTCACTCAGATATTGATAGCTTAGAAAAATTTGGGTATGAATATTTTCTTTCATATGCATATGATGGTGAACATATAGATGTGTTGCATTCTAAGAACTTTAATGAAAATGCTGTTGCGTGTTCTAGTGAATTCAGTACTAAATACGGAATGTGGGAATTGTCATTATATAAAAATCCCTCTGTAAATCAAATCATAGAGAGAACAGTTTCTTTGCTTTTGATTATAGCATCTAGTATATATCTCATTCTCAGCATAGTGACTGTTTTGCTCTCTCGAAAGAAAGCTAAAAATTATTAATATGTTACCATTTTAATAATGAAACTAAGGCTACGCTTGTGCAGCCCGACAATATGTTGGAGATTTTTTTATAAAAAATTGTAAAAAAAACTGTTGACAATTCATTAAAGTGTGCTATACTTATATATGGAGAGGTTGTTCAATTGTTTTACATCTTACGTTTTACACCGAGCAACTTCTTTTTATGTAGAGAGGTCTTTTTTGTCACCATGTGGTGGCTTTTTTTATTTTAAATCATGCATATTGTAGTATTTATTCATAAGTATGTTGAATATAGAAATTAGATAACGCTATGACAGTATATTGACACAGAAAAACTAATGTGCTAGGGTGTATTTATGAAAAAAGGATTATTTTTTGTTTTTACGGTACTCTCCCTGTTTTTTGTAGCATGTTCACAAGGGAGTGAGGTTGACGGTTTTACACAAGATAGTACGTTTGAACACGTATTATCAAGTTCTGAAAAATCATGGGTTGAAGAAATAAGCCCTAAGCGAATTGGAAGACTTGAACCAATTGTTGTCAGGTTCACAAAAGATCTTGATGAACAAAATATTGCGCAGGCCATATCCATTTCAAATGATGTGAAAGGTGTAATTCAGTCTATAGATACACGCACTATCGAATTTATTCCCTCAGAGGCATACAAGGCCAATGCAAATATTGGCGTTACTATTTCGTTACAAGATTTATTTAGCGATACGAGTGAAGAAGATTTACAAGATATCGAAAATGGCACACTCCAATTTGAATTTCTTGCAGAGTATCCTTCTTATTCAGTGGATTTAGATGGCCTTAGCATTAACAATTCTGGTAAATATATCCTCACAGGAACATTACTAACAGATATTCCATTGCCTTATAGTGATGTGCAAAAAGTTATTTCTGCTCAGATAAAGCAAGGAAATAAATCGGTAAACAACAAGGTCGTTTGGGATGATGCAGGTAATACAGATGCAAGAAAATTTTCTGTTTTGGTAGACGATACCTCCAATGAAGATCGTACTTTAACTATAGCATGGATGGGATCATCTCTAGGTATTACTAAAGAAGCCGATGCAGGTTTTGCTGGTTCAAGAGATTTTTTGGTACCAAAAGAAGGTGCATTTGAAGTTGTTAATATCGATGATACGCATGAAGAATTTGTTAGTATTGATTTTTCTGAACCATTAGAAACAAGTCAAGATTTACGAGGCTTTTTAATTGTACAAACAAGAAGAGGTGCTATTGCAGCTGAAAAAGTACGTTATCAATTGGCAGGTAATAATGTAAAAGTATATAATGATGAAGGCTGGGATAGAGCTATTGCATTAACAATAAGTGAGGGTATTAAAAGTGTTTCGGGTAAAACGCTTGCTAAGAGCACCTCTGTTGCTTTGTCAGATGACTGGGAAAAACCTGCGGTACGCTTTCCATCTACCGAAGGTGTTATTTTACCTACAACGCAAGGAAGTACACTTTCAATAGAAACAAAAAACCTAACAGGTGTTATTGTTGAAGCATTCCATATTTCGGGAAATTCAATAGGTCAGTTTTTACAGGTTAATAATTTAAACGGAGAGCGTGAGCTTGATCGGGTTGGAGAACCTATTTGGACTAAGTCATTAGATCTTACATGGGATGTTTCAATGCAAAATCAATATGTTGCGCATGGTGTAGACTTAAGTGAATTAGTAAGAAAGTATCCTGATGGTATGTTTCAAATTCGTTTAACGTTCCGACATAGGCATATTATGTATAACTGCTCAAACTCTCATGCTGATTTTTCAGATTTAGAGATGCCTGCTGATACAGAAATTATTACATATGAGTCACAAAAATCATACTGGGATTCTTACGAACAAAACTACAGAGATACCTATTCATATAGCAGCGATCCTTGTCATCCTAACTTTTACCGATATTCCTCTAATCGTTCAATTGTAGCAAAGCGTAATGTTCTTGTGTCTGACATTGGGGTAATGGCGAAAAAAACCGCAGATGATAAATGGTACATCACAGCAGCAGATCTGCAAACAACAGAACCAATAGCTAATGCATCGGTTGTAATGCATTCTTATATTGGCAAGCCTATCGCTGAGGGTAGTACAAACAATGATGGCGGTATAATTTTAACTGCAGAATCTCCTTCATATATTGTTGTTAGTAACAATAATCAAAGTTCTTACTTAAAGCTTAGTACAGCTACAGCTTTAAGTGTCAGCCACTTTGATGTTGGTGGAGAAAAACCAATTAATGGTGTTAAAGGCTTTATATATGGAGAGCGTGGTGTATGGAGACCTGGTGATTCAATTTATTTAACCTTTGTCTTAAACGATCAACATAATCAATTACCCCCAAATTTTCCTATTACATTTGAGTTATCAGATCCATCAGGAAAAGTTACCGATTCAAAAATTATACAAGCTCCTGTAGATGGTTTTTATGCCATAGAAACAAAAACACTTTCTGAAGCGAAAACTGGCAACTGGAGTGCAACTGTCAAGGCTGGTGGCCAGCAGTGGGTCAAATCACTAAAAGTTGAAACAGTTGTGCCAAATAGACTGTCTGTTGACCTTGATATTGGCTCGGATTATTTAAGACGCTCAGATAATGAAGTAACATTAACAGGAGCATGGCTACATGGTGCACCCGTTCCAAATTACAGTGCAGATGTTTCGGCCTTTTTCTATCCTTCATCATCTGGATTTTCCGGCTATAGTGATTACGTATTCTCTGATTCGAGGCGAACTGTTTCTAATCGTAAGTTAGATTTATGGGAAGGCGAGCTAAATAGTAATTCTCAAGCAACATTTGATATAGACTTTGATCGTAATGCAGATTATCCTGGTAAAATGCAAGTTCAAATGGTTTCGACTATTTATGAGCCTTCTGGTATGTTTTCAAAAGAACAAGCATTGTTTGATTATGAACCATATGAGACATATGTTGGTTTAAAGCTTCCTAAAGGCGATGAAGCGCGTGGTATGTTATTAACTGATGTTGACCATGTTGGCGAAGTTATTGTTCTTACTCCTGATGGAAAATATGCAGAGAATACAACACTAGAATATACTATTCATGAAATTGAATGGAAATGGTGGTGGGAAAAGGATGCCTTAACAAACGCTTCATATGTAGGTAGTCGTTATAATCGAAAAATTGACTCAGGAACGATTACCACAAATGGCGGAACTGGGCAATTTAAGTTTAAAGTTAAATACCCAGAATGGGGAAGATATCTTATTACTGTGACTGATGTAGAGGGAGGCCATAGCGCTTCTAAAATTGTGTATATTGATTGGCCAGGCTGGGCAGGTAGGTCATCAGGTGAGGATACTGGTAGTGCTTCAATGCTTACTGTTGCACAAGATAAGCAAACATATCAAAGTGATGAAACAGCAATAGTAACATTCCCTTCAAGTGAAAATGGGCGAGCCTTAATAACAGTTGAAAAGGATGGTGCAATTGTAAAGCAAGAATGGCTCGAAACACAAGAAGGTACAACATCCTATAATTTACCTCTTAGTGATGCCTATGCACCAAATATATATGTGCACGTATCGCTTGTGCAGCCACACTTACAAACTCAAAATAGTTTACCTATTAGGCTATATGGTGTCGTGCCTATTTTAGTTGAGAATCCAGAGACTAGATTGCAGCCTGTTATAGCTATGCCTGATTCTTATGAGCCAAACAAAAAGGCCTCGGTTACTGTTTCTGAAGAAAGTGGCAGACCTATGACCTTTACGCTTGCCGTTGTAGAAGAAGGGCTTTTAGGTTTAACACGCTTCCGAACTGCAAATCCATGGGATGAGTTTTATAAAAAAGAAGCTTCACGCTTATTTAGCTGGGATCTTTATAGTTCTGTAATAAATGCATACAGCGGAAATCTTGAAACACTTCTAGCAATAGGTGGTGGTGATGGTGGCGTTGAAAATCCTGAAGCTTCCAACATGCGATTTAAGCCTGTTGTTAAGTATTTTGGGCCATATGAATTACCTGCAAATGGTAAGCGTGAAATAACTTTTGATATGCCTGAGTATGTTGGGGCTGTTCGTGCAATGGTTGTTGCAGGGCGCGATGGAGCATATGGTGTTGCAGAATCTACCGTGCCAGTAAAAAGTGATTTAATGGTACTTCCTTCGTTACCTCGAAGTTTAGGTGTAGATGAAACATTAGAAGTTCCTGTGACTGTGTTTAATGGAACCGATAGGAATCAGGTTGTTGAAGTACATTTTGCATCAAAAGGTGCTTTAAATACATCTCAAAAAACTAGTGTCAATGTTGACGCTGGAAAAGAAGGGACTGCTGTTTTTACACTTGCATCTAGTGATGAAGGATGGTCAGATATAACAGTTACTGCATCAATGGGGCGAACAAGTGCTTCAAATACGACAAGTATTGAAACTATTTCAAGAGGTATACCAGTTTTTGCAACAGAAAAAGTACTGTTAGATTCAAATGCTAGTCAACATTTTTCATTAGAACTTGAGGCAGAACCATCTTCGCTTGAGTTTATGGTAGAGCTATCATCATTGCCACCAATTGATATTTCGGGCAGGCTTTCATATTTAGTTCGATATCCACATGGTTGTATTGAACAAATAACATCAGCAGGTTTCCCTCAGTTGTATGTTCCTCATTTTGTGAACTCAACTTCTGAGGAAATTGAAGAAATTAAGAAAAATGTACAAGCTGTTATTGATAAGTATTCTTCGTATCAAACAACTTCTGGCGGCTTTGCCTATTGGCCAGGTGGTGGCTCACCGCATGAATGGGGCTCTAGCTATGCGGGGCATTTTATGATTGAAGCAAAAAAAGCTGGATATGCAGTTCCTGATAGTCTTTATAATGCTTGGTTAAGTTGGCAAAAACAACAAGCTGGGCAGTGGACACAATCGAATGAAACTAGTGCAAAAACACAGGCGTATCGGTTGTATACACTCGCACTTGCAGGAGAGGGTGATATTGGGGCAATGAACCGATTAAACTCATTAGACTATTCTGGAAGTACCGAAACATTAATGCTTGCAGCTGCTTATGCGGTGCTCGGTCATGATAGTACTGCAGATACTGTGCTTGACAACCTAGATCGAGATATTACCTCTTATCGAGAAACTGGAGGAACATTTGGATCAAACATCCGTGATTCTGCAATGAGTTTGTATGTATATAATTTAATCGGTGAAACGCGCAGGCTTGCCGATGATGTAAAGGATTTATCAGATATTTTGTCTTCAGATGAGGGTTTAAGCACACAAGAAATTTCATGGAGCTTTATCTCATTGTTACCATATTATACAAAAACCTCGTTCCAAGAGATTTCGTATGATATTGCACAAAATGGTAAAACAATAGCTGATGATTTTACGGGAGGAAGTACAACAGTAGAACTTGTTCCTTCTGAGACAGGTGTGCATTCTGCTACTATTAAAAACACTGGATCTGTGCCACTTTATGGCAAGGTGCTTGTTCGTGGGACTTCTATTCCTGGAACGGAAGTAAGAAAAAATGAAAAATTGGCTTTAAGTGTAGCTTATTATGATGATAATGGCTCTCGTACTTCTCCTGACAGATTGGATATTGGCGATAATTTTAGCGTTCGAATCACAATAGAAAATAAGGACAGATTTGATGAAGTGGAAAATATCGCTTTGACTTTACCAATTCCAACAGGATGGGAAATTCTTAACGAGCGTGTTGGTTCTGCAACTTACTCAGATTCTAATGCATTCGACTATCAGGATATCCGTGATGATGCAATCTATACATACTTTTCACTTGAAGAAAGTGAAGGTAAAGTATTTAATTTTTCTGGAACGGTAACACATTCGGGGGCATACAGTATTCCTGCAATTTTTGCAGAAGCAATGTATGATGATAGCTATTCGGCAGTGTTTCCTGGTGTAAATGCAATTAGATAAGTATATAAGTATTAAGAGAGTCTCCTTTGCTTTGGGACTCTCTTTAGTACTATCTTTGATTTTATATATACCTTTTTTTCTTTTAACTGATATTCATAAACCTTATTCTTTTGTTTTATACGATAGGGAAGGTTTTTTTCTTGGGGCATCTGTTGCAGAAGATGGGCAATGGCGCTTCCCCCCAGGGGAAGTTCCTGAACAATTTGAAAAGGCCATACTTACTTTTGAAGATAAACGGTTTTACGCCCATTTTGGGGTCGACCCTTTTGCAGTTATACGCGCCGCTGTTACAAATATTCAGGAAAATCGCATTGTGTCTGGAGCTTCAACGCTCACTATGCAAACAGTTCGCTTGTTGGAAGATTATCCTCCTCGAACCTTTATACAGAAGGCCAAAGAATCTATTATTGCGCTTTTGTTTGAGATTCGCTATACAAAAAAACATATTCTTGAGCTATATGCAGCAAATGCACCTTTTGGCGGTAATGTTGTTGGTTTAGAGGCTGCATCGTGGAGATATTTTAATAGGCCTCCCACTAGCTTGAGTTGGGCAGAAACGGCAACGTTGGCTGTGCTTCCAAATCGACCATCTGCAGTTCATCCAGGTGAAAATAGAGATATACTATTAGAAAAACGTAATGATTTGCTGCATTCAATGCATGAAAATGGAATTATTGATGCAGAAACCTTACACTTATCTCTGTTGGAAACTATTCCACCTGAACCATTTTCACTTCCGCAGTTAGCTCCGCATTATTTAGAAAGAATGAAGTCGACAGTGCAAAGTGCAAGTTCAGATGGTTATCGATTTTATAGCACTCTAGATAGTTTATTACAAAAAAATGCAACAGATATATTAGAACGTTGGTCAGTTCGCTTTCACTTAGTGGTATTAATAATGGTGCAGTTTTTATTATTGACACTAAGACAAATGAGCCATTAGCTTATTGTGCAAATACAGGTTTGAGTAGTGGGCGAAATAAGAGTACCAAGGATGTCGACATGATTGGGGCCTTGCGCAGTTCTGGTAGTTTGCTAAAACCATTTTTATATTCAGCTATGCTTGACAGTGGAATGCAAATGCAAGATCAATTTGTGCTTGATATCCCAACGCGAATAGGAAGTTATGTTCCGGAAAACAACATACAGTATTATAGTGGAGCGGTAAAAGCATCTGATGCACTTACTCAATCTCTCAATATACCAGCAGTGCGGTCACTTCGTGATTATGGAATTCAAGCTTTTCTAGGCTATTTAGAAAAATGTGGTTTTACAACATTTACACGTCCAGCAAATGAATATGGCTTACCGCTTATTTTAGGTGGGGGAGAGCTAACACTGGAAGAGGCGACAATGGCTTATGCCGGTATGATGCGTCGTGCGTCCAATACAGATATAGAATCCATCGATGAAGACAAACCTTATTCTGCAGGTGCAGCATGGATTACACTAGACACACTTGTCAGGGGTATTAGACCTGAAGGGGAAGCATTATGGACACAGTATGCTTCAGCTCGTCATATTGCATGGAAAACAGGAACGAGTCATGGCAATAGAGATGCATGGGCGATTGGTACAACGCCGGATTATACTATAGGTGTATGGTTTGGTAATGCAGAGGGATTCGGAGTGCCTGAACTTAAAAGCATTAGTACCGCAGCCCCAGCTTTGTTTGATTTATTTTCGTTACTGGAAGAAACTGATTGGCCTGAAGAGCCCTATATGGACATTGACTATGTGGATACGTGTATGCAATCTGGATATTTGGCAGGGCAAAACTGCGAGTTTGTTCAAGAAACTACCAAACCTCTTAATGCTCCCTTGTCAACTGCATGCCCCTACTGTGTAAGTGTTACTCTTACACCTGATGAAAAATATCGAACGACGATAGAAAGTATGCAAAGTGAATGGGAAGGATACTTGCCTGTACAAAAGCAATTTTTTATACTTCCTCCACAAGTTGAATACTGGTACACACAGCAAAACCCAACATATAAACAATTGCCCGAATGGATTAGTGGCCACGTAGGCGGTGAAAGTAAGTCTGATCTTTCAATCGTCTTTCCTGAACATAATGCACAGATTTTTTTACCCATTGAGCTAGATGGAACGCTCGGTAGTATGATTTTAGAAGCAGCACATAGAAATCCTGAAACAAGTATTTATTGGGACATTGACGGTCTGTATATTGGAGAAACATCGGAAACGCATAAAATAAGTGTTCGACCTACCAGTGGAAAACATGTTCTAACCATTACTGATGCTTACGGAAACAGGCGAGCACGATCATTTGAAATATTATCGGAACACTAGGTTAGTTATTTTAATCAAAAAAAAAGCTAAATCGTTATGTAATAACAATTTAGCTTTGTTGCTTTTCGCTCCCCCGACTGGGCTTGAACCAGTGACCCACAGATTAACAGTCTGT
>CAYJOZ010000028.1:0-4452 GCA_964371925.1 uncultured Treponemataceae bacterium
ACAAAACCCTTAATTGCGAAGCACGGTTTTTTCTTCCCTAAAACCCATCTTTTTCTGGCACGCTTTTTTGCTTTTCAGACATGAAAACCCTCTAATCTCCTGCAAATCTTAGAAAACTTGTCAGAAATTGTTTCTTCTAACTTTATGAGACAAGCGTGACTGAAAAAGTCTGTTACTTTTTTACTGGCCTCGCTCAAGGTAGGGTGTTTTAAAAATATGTATAACAAATTATGGGCTAGCCAAAGTTTTATAAATTTGTTATAGTTTGAAAGAGCACGGAGGTACTATGAGGTTTTTAGAACAAGGTGAACAAATTGAAACAACAATTGTTGCAATTTCAAAAGATTACATTTTTTTAGATTTAAATACAAAGGCAGAAGGCATTCTTGATTCTGCAGAACTTACCAACGATGAAGGTGAAATACAAGTAAAAGAAGGGGACTCAATTAAAGTTTTTTTCTTAGGCGAAAAAAGTGGTGAAATGCGATTCACTACTAAAATTAGCTCTGATAAAGCTGATAAGTCTATGCTAGAAAAGGCTCATGCTGGACGTATCCCTGTTGATGGATTTGTAGAAAAAGAAATCAAGGGTGGATTTGAAATTAAAATCGGCCAAAGTAGAGCCTTTTGTCCTTTTTCACAAATGGGATATCGTCAAAAAGAAGAAGCTTCTTTTTATGTAGGAAAGCATCTTCCATTCATCATTCAAGAATATAAAGAAGGTGGTAGAAACATACTTGTATCAAATAGAACTGTATGCGAACAAGAACACGCTGATACCATCGTTGAATTAAAAGGAAAAATAAAAGAGGGAATGACCGTTCACGGTATAGTGACGTCAATTCAGCCGTATGGTGCATTTGTTACTATTGATGGATTTCAAGCCCTACTACCAATTTCTGAAATATCTTTAAGTCGCGTAGATGATATAAACAAACATCTCAAGGTTGGGCAAACAATTGAAGCAAAAGTGCTAAAAACCGATTGGACGAATGAAAAAATAAGCGTAAGCACAAAGGCCTTGCTTGAAAACCCTTGGGACACTATAAAGGCAAAATATCCTGAAGAAACAAAACATAAAGGTACTGTCTCTAAAATCGCTGAGTTTGGGCTATTTGTAAAACTTGAAGAAGGAATTGAGGGCTTAGTACACATCTCTGAGATTCAAAGCGCTCAAAGTGGAACAAATTTGAGAAAATTATTCAAAACAGGCGATCTTATGCATGTTGTTATACAGAGCATTGACACAGAGAACCATAGATTATCTCTACGACCTGCCGTAGCAAAAGAACAAGAAAGTGATGTTGAGTATTATCTTGATAAGCAAGATTCGGATGAAACCTATAATCCTTTTGCTGCACTACTAAAGAAATAAGTACTCAATTAGTTTGTAAGTTTTTTTTGCAAAAGCCTTGCAAAACTATGGTTACTATCTAACGACAAGGCTTCATTTAGTGATATTGAAGCCTTTTTTGTATCTCCAGCTTCGCTTTGGATCAAAGCCATTCGATAATATATATCAGCTTTTAAATTATCTTCTTTTACAAAATTCAGAAATGATTCATACATTGATAGAGCAAGCGACCTTTTACCTGTCGCATTATATAAAGTTGTCAAGTTAAATGCCGCAGAGGCAGAAACCCCTGGCCCAATTGTATTATCAGGCATCAGATGTAGCAACCAAAGCTGGGCATCATCATATCTTCCTTGCTCTAATGCAATGTACGACCCATATTCATATTCCCAATTTTCCATGCCTGGTATTGGTGTTTTTGTGTATGTTTCCAATAATTCATAATGTGCTGCATAACGATTTGTGCAATGAGTTGCAAATAAAGCATCGGCATCTTCTATCATGTTTTGAGTAAAGAAAAACCACATCGCAAAACGAATAAGCATCGAATTATACCCATAAGGGTCTTGCACATAGTTTTCTAGCATTCCCCAAACATCACTTGCTTTTTGCTGAGATGTTAAAGTCGGTTCAGCTGCACTCCAATACAATTTTGTTCTTTCAATTAATAATTCCATTGCCCTTGTTTCATCACTTACAAGTAAATCATCAATAGCAGTGTCCATTTTTGCAAGAACATCTCTAACATCAAAATGTTTTATTTCTTCATTTTGTTTCATCTGTATGCTTTGCATGCCTTTTTCTTCCAAAAGAGATGTAAATACAGTAGTAGAAGGACTAGGCTCATCAGTTACACTAAACTGTCCATATGCTGCAAGTCCATCAACATAATTGGGAAATGTTTCTACAAGGTACAAAATCAAGTCATTTGCATTTTTAGCGTCACCCAACGAGTGATAATATAATGCAGTATTATGCCATGCAATAGGATTTTCTTGTGAAAATTCTTGAGTCGAGTTAAGCCATGTTTGTTGAGCTTCTTCTAACAAGCCTAAGTGAACATAGGCATCAGCAAGAAGAGCCAATTCATTACTTGAATATTCAAATACTTGTAAATCAGCAACAACTTGTTCAAACATATACGCATCATAACTTATTTGCGCCCAAAACAAGGGATTTTCATATGAAGTAATTACTGAAGGATGATAAGAGAAAGCCTTGGCCATGTGGCCCTTCAAAGCATACACCAATGCTGCATTACGAAGATAGGCAGGATCCCCTATCGAATTGTAAATATCACTGTAAGCCTGCACATAATCTTCAGCGTAATAGTCTATTACTGTAGCTTGCTCATCTTCGGATTTTTTTTCATTCGCGATTCGTACAGTTTGTTCATCAAGTTTAAATCGCAATTCAGAATTTAGAGAACCATAATTTGTAGCTTCAAGATTTTTTGCATATGGTAGTATCTTTTCATATTCTTCTTCTCTTAAGCCCATATGGACATATACGGCAAGTAATTCTAAGTTGTCAGGATATTTGTCTAGAGCATCTTCAAGCTGTTCTTTTGCAAAAGAGTCCCTTTGCAAGATAAGTGCACGGCGAACTACACCGAGTGTTTCAGAAGAACTCCGAATTGTCTTTGCTATTTTTCGCAAAGAGGACCATGCAGTATCATAATCGCCTATTGCTATAAGTGAATCAACTTGGGATAACTGCTCGTCAATTGACATTCCTACAGAACGTGATGGAAGCGAAAAAAAGAAAAAAAGTATAGTACTAAGTACTATTATTACTAGGATAAAAAGAGCAATATGTGTTTTTCTAAAAGAAAAGGCCCTCATAAACGATTAATTCTATTATTCTCAGGAATCACTGGCACTACTATTCTTTGCTTGAATAGCACCCAAGACTCCATTAATAAAACGAAAAGAATCATCTGCCCCAAATTCTTGAGCTATATCGATTGCTTCATCTATAGTAATCGATGGATGAATATCTTTTTGGTATAATAGCGAATAAACACTGATTCTCAAAATTGCAACATCAACCTTATTTAGCCGAGAAAACTCCCAGTTTACAAGATGTTTTGTGATAATACTATCAATTTCTTCTAGATTATCAAGCGTTCCTTGTACAATAATGCGCGAAAATGCTAACCCATCATCCCCAAGTCGCTCTAACAAAGCCGGAGTTGCCCATGAAAATTCCAAAATATTTGAGGAATCTGCAGCTCCTGTTTCCCATGCATATAAAGCTTGAAACGCTAATATTCTTCCCTTTCGACGTGCCATCAGCTTACCAGTTTAATAGTTCATTTAATGCAGAATCTGTTTTCAACATTTGAAAATTTTCAGATGTTCGTAATGATTCTGTAACTTCGGAAACTACAGACGCAAAAGCCTCTGCTTGTTTTTGTTGTGTTCGCAAGTTGCGAATATATTCATACACTGTAACAGTACTATTTGGTTGCACCACATCATCTAAGTTTAATAATTTTGCATCAAATTTTTCTTGCACAACATAAAATTGAAAATCTGTTTGTGTTTCTAAAACATCATCAAAATGTCCTATATTTCTAGAAAACAACGTTAAAAGGGTTTCATAATCCATGCCTAATTGTTGTGCAGCAAGTGTGCCTTTACTTAAATACATATCGCCAGCTTCAAACCCTGAACCAGGTTGCCTCATTCGTACCAAAAGCTCTTCATTAGTTGTTTTACCTGACTTAAGATCGGCATGCAGACTTCTTGCAAGGGTTTCAGCTGCATTTGCGTCTGTTCCTTTTGCAACAACTACAAGAAACAGTTTTATTATATCATTCTGTACAAAACTTTGCTTGTTAATTTCAAAATACGAACGAATCTCAGCATCTGTTACTGTTGAACGCTGTTGAAGTTCTGCTTGTTTAAGGGAAACAATATATTGTTGAGCTACTAATTGCGATTTCAAATAAGCCTTGTAAGAAGATAGATTCATGCCCACTTGTTGCTCAAAATAATCATCAAGTGATAAGCCGCTTTGTTCTCGAATAATTGTAGCAAACTGCTGCTCGGTTATTGGTGCTCCAATCTGAGCCGAAATTGATTGTAAAAAAG
>CAYJOZ010000028.1:4462-13905 GCA_964371925.1 uncultured Treponemataceae bacterium
CATTTATACCTGCAGAAGCTGCTGCTTGCACAACCAATTTTTCATCAATCATGGAGTCTAGTATTTTACGGCGATCCTCAACGGTTAAACTAGCGCCACCCGTTTGCTTTTCATATGTAGCAACTCGATCCTTAAGTTGCTTTAACGTAATTGATTCAGTCCTGTTTAATTTAACCGTAACAAGCGGTTGCAAATCGTTTTGAGCGCTTGCAAATACTAAAGTACTAAGTGCAACAAAAACTAATACTAATAATCGTTTCATATCTCTTCCTTACTTTTATAAATATTCACCAACATAGTGTACAAACAATCGTACTATAAAATAGTTACAAAAACTAACTAATTACAGCCCGAATACGTCTAACACCTGCAGATGAAGATTGTTCCTTTTGGATTTTAAATGTACCGATAGACCCAGTTGATTCAACATGAGGCCCCCCGCAAACTTCTTTTGAAAAGTTACCAACTGAGTATACTTTTACTTTTTGTTCATATTTTTCGCCAAACAATGCCTTTGCGCCCGATTTTTTTGCGTCTTCTAAGTCAAGAACTTCCATCGTTACCGGTAAATCTGCTTTAATCATTTCGTTAACAATGTCTTCAACCTTTTGAACTTCTTCTTTTGTCATGGGTTGACCATGGGTAAAGTCAAAACGCATTCTTTCTGCAGTAATATTTGAGCCTTTTTGAGCTACACCTTCGCCCAAAACATCAGTAAGTGCTTGATGTAAAAGATGTGTTGCGGTGTGGTATTTTGTAGTTTGTTCTGAATGATCCGCTAATCCACCTTTAAAAGCTTGTTCGCTACCAGCTCTTGAAAGTTCTTGGTGTTTTTTAAAAGCTTCTTCAAAAGCCTCTTTATCAACAGAGAAGCCATTTTCTTGGGCTAATTCTTCTGTTAACTCAATAGGGAAACCAAATGTATCGTACAATCTGAATGCTACGCGCCCCGGAATTACCTTTTGTGGGTTTCGCATTAAATTTGGCAAAAGCTTTTCAAACTCAGCTTCACCTTTTTTCAATGTATCTAAGAATTTCACTTCTTCTGCTCTGAGAGCGTCAAAAATTTCTTGCTTCTTTTCTTCAAGTTCAGCGTACGCAATTTTAAAATTATCAATTACAACTTGTGCAGGCTTAGTTAAAAACTCACCATCAAGCCCAAGTTTTTTACCGTGTCGAACACTTCTTCTGATAAGGCGACGTAGCACATATCCAGCACCAACATTCGAAGGCAAAACAGATTTTGGATCTCCAAGAATAAAAACAGAAGCTCTTAAATGATCACATATAATTCTTAAGGACGTATCTACCGCTTCATCATCACCGTATTTTTTTCCCGTTAGCTCTTCTAAGCAGTTTAAAATTGGACGGAACACCTCTGTGTCATATACTGATTTTTTTCCTTGTAACATTGCAACTGTTCGTTCAATACCCATTCCAGTATCAACGCACTTTCTGTCAAGTTTTGTGTATGCCCCGTCTTTATCTTTAAAATATTGCATAAAAACGTTATTCCACATTTCAATATATTTCCCACAAGAGCAACCAGGCCGACAATTCTCTCCACAAGAAGAAAGTCCTGTGTCATAAAAAATTTCTGTATCAGGCCCACAAGGTCCAGTTTCACCAGCAGGTCCCCACCAGTTATCTTCTCTCGGCAAAAAGTGTATTCTTTCTCTTGGAATGCCTAGTGATGCCCAAAGATCGGCAGATTCATCATCTCGAGGAATCCCTTCTTCGCCTTCAAAAACGGTTACTGATATTTTATCAATTGGGATACCTAGCCATTGTTTTTCAGTTAAAAACTCAAAGCTCCAACGTATTGATTCATCCTTGAAATAGTCTCCTAAAGACCAGTTTCCAAGCATTTCAAAACATGTGAGGTGTGAAGAGTCCCCTACTGAATCAATATCGCCAGTACGAATACATTTTTGGTAATCGCATAATCGCGTTCCAGCAGGATGAGGCTCGCCCATTAAGTATGGGACGAGAGGGTGCATACCAGCAGTGGTAAATAATACCGTTGGGTCATTTTCAGGAATTACAGACTTTCCTGAAATCTCAGCATGATTTTTTGTCTTAAAAAATTCTATATACTTTGTTCTTAATTCATTTGCAGTCATACAGCTTATAGTATGATATCACCCCTGTTGTTGTCAAGAGGGTAGAGGTGAAAAACACACACATCACCCATAAAATACTCTATTAATTTTGACTAATTGTACATATTAAAAAAATAAGTTATAGTTATATTTGCAATGAATATTATTTTATTACACGAATCTATACTAAAACATACTCGCTTTACTTTTTCACGCTCAGGTGGCAAAGGTGGCCAAAATGTTAATAAAGTAAACACAAAAGTATTTGCTTTTATACCTTGCACCTTACTAGAAGGGATTAGTGAAGCTGAACTTGCACAAATTAAGGTAAGACTTTCATCTTATATAAATAAAGATGGAGAATTTTTTGTATCAGTTCAGCAAGAGAGGAGCCAAGAACTAAATCGAAAAATCGCACTCCAGCTCATCGAATCAAAATTGCTTTCTGCAGGCAAAATACTTCCTCCACGAAAAAAGTCAAAAATACCTAGGGCCATAAATGAAAAAAGGTTGCAACAAAAAAGACTTACTGCTCAAACCAAGCAATTACGCTCAAAAATTTGGTAAGTTCATTGGCACGGGCGCCAATATCTTGGGAGCTGTATTCTTCAATGCAATATAGCGTGAACCACGGAAGGTGAACTAAACTCACGACTTTCGTGCTAATCGCTTTACTTCGAAACTGCGCGAAAGTCGGTAAGTTTCATTGGCACGGACTTGTTTTTCTTACTTATTACGCTTCTTAAAGCAGGGAGCGCAGCGAGCTACGCCAATGAAACATCTTATTTTGAAGTCATATTAAGTATTCCACTCCAATTCTCTGGCACACCCTTATTGATAAACTCTTCGCAACGAGCTAAAAAGGCCGAAGACGGACCATCGGAAGGATGCACTGCTAAGGCTTGTGCAAAAACGCCTTTTGCTTCGGCAAATTTTTTCGCTAAATATAAATCAAGCCCTTTGTGAAATATTTCTACACATTCAATTTCCGAACTGGACACTTCATCCACGAGCCCGACAATATTATATAGTTGTACAGGAGTTGTTCGTCCCACAACACGCACTTGATCAAGGCGCCGACCAAGAAGCTTACCTTCGTGCTCTCCTGAATTAGCCGCAGCCCATGTAGTTTCTGAAACTAGAATCCATGAACTGTACGACTTGTTTACCCCTTCTAAACGAGCGGCAAGGTTAACATCGTCACCCATCATGGTATAGTTCATCTTCTTTTGTGTACCCATATTACCAACAACAATATCACCTGTGTTAAGACCAATACGAGTTTTTATTGCTATAGGCTCTTTACCTTCTGCAACTAATTGCTCGTTTATCTCTTTAAGGCCTTCATTTACTGTCTCTTCAGCTTGCTTCATACGTATTGCAGAAACACAAGCTCTCCACGCATGATCTTCCATTGGGATAGGAGCTCCAAAAATAGCTACAATTGCATCCCCAATGTACTTGTCAATAGTACCTCTATTAATAAGTATTTCATCACTAAGAGCTGTAAGGTAATTATTTAAAATATCAACCAGCTGTGTTGCAGATAGTTGTTCTGAAAAGGATGAGAATGCTTTAATATCTGAAAAAAGAGCTGTTACATTTCTTTCCTCTCCACCAAGCTCAGGTTTTACACCACTTGCAACAATTTCTTCAACAACATCATCTGAAAGATAGGTTTCAAATGACTGTCGTAAAAAGCGCTTATCACTTTCTGCAGTAAAAAAGTGATACAAAAGAATTCCTACATATGCAAAAATAACATCAAACAGTGTTGAAACAACCGCAATATAGTAATTAAATTGAATAAAAACTATTGCAACTACAGGAACCATTATAATCGTAATAATCCCTGTAACATTCCTTGCAGCACTTCCAACTTTATTTGCAGTAATTGCATATAAGAATAGTAAAAAAATTGAAAACAAAGTTGTAATATTTCTCGAAACAGGAGTTATAAAATCTTCATTCACAATAGTATTATAAACGTTTGCGTGGGTACCAACATTTGGATACTGTCCTTCAAATGGAGTTGTCCCAAGGTCGGTTGAATTACTTGCAGTGTGCCCTACAATAACAAAGGAACCATTAAATGACTCTTCCAAGGCAGCAAACAATTCATTATACAAGCCTAACTGCTCTTCAAAACCAGTAAATTTTTCAGCAATATCTAACTTATATGCTTCATATGAAGCACGATTTTCATCAGTGGTAACACTGTCTAAAAGAGCAAAAATTTCATCTACATAATACGGATTTGTTAGTTCTGAGCACATTTCAAAAAACGCTTTTCTACGAGCAAAATAGTCGTCATAACGAGGGTCTTCACGCGTATTTTCTACAGATGTATCTTCAAGTAAGATCTTCTTTGTTGCTTCAAGCTCGATATATTCTGTAAGTATGTATTGTGCAGCATAGTAATATGATAAATATCCTTGAGAGGTTCCCAGTTGAAAACTAGCAATAGATTCTAAAAATTCAATAAGCGCATCTTCTATCTCATCAATATTGTGCAAGAACAGTAAAGATTCATTTTTATAACTGTCTTTAAATGTATCCGGAATCCAGTTGACTAATAACCGCCCCTGTGCATCTAAAGGGATTTCAACATCACGGCGAGCTTCTTCTCCTGGAAAAAGCGCATCTTTTATAATCAAAGAACCATTTGTAAAAATTCCCCCTTTAGTTCGCACAAGAGTTTCTGTGTCTAGACTGTGTAAAATAGGAGCAAATACCAACTGACCAATATATTGTCCACCATTTTCGTGCAATAACTCAACACGCCTTCTTGTTCCATCAGAGTCAAGAATGATATTAGTAAAACCAGCACCATCGGAAGCTCTCGTAAGAACTTCTAAAGCTGGGCTCATCTTTTTTGATTGATCAGCAATTTCAAAAAACAATTCATTTTCAGAGGCAATAAGGCCTTCAGGCTCTGTTATGTCATTTAGTAGCATATTTTCTCGAACATATGTTTCCAATGTCGAAGGAATCTCTATTCCTACATCCCCTGCATTAATTGTGAGCCATGAATTACCAAAAAAATGAAGTGCTTGTGCAAAGTATAAATCGTTATCCCTAAAAACCTCAGTATTGATATCATTTTGAAGCTTTGAAAAGGCAGGGCTAATATATCCAGAAATTACATTATTAGTTTCTTCAACTAGATATTCTGGAGGCAAGGCTCCTATAGAAACAGCATTTGAAAGTTCGCTTATTATTGTGCTAACTTCAGACTCTGCAGATAAAAAAGTGCCTGGAAGTGCTGCTACACCACTTGGATTTAAACCTCGTGCTGATGGAGACAAGTACTCAATATCAAAACTAACCTGCTCTGCACCTAATTCTCTCATTCTGATAATGGCATCAGCCAATACATCTCTGGGCCATGGGAAAGTCCCCTCTACTGCAATTGAGGCATCATCAATTGCAGCCACAACAATATCTGTTCTTTCCACCGTGTCGGGTTTTACCTGAAGTAATAAATCATATGCACTAAATTCTAAAACATCCAACCAACCGCTCCGCGATATAAAACCAATAAATAATAACACAATAAACGCTATGATAAGTTCTGGATATCGTGCCCAATTTTTTTTCTGTTTAGTAGTAGCTTTTTGTTGATTTTTCATATAATATAGTATATCATATAAGAAGATATAGTAAAGGAGGAAAAATGAAAAAAACACACTTTTTTATCTCATTTTTCGCACTATTTTTTTGCACAATGTTAATTGCACAATCAGCAGATAAAGTAACAAACTTAATAGAAGCAAAAGAGGTAACGCTTGAAGAAGTGGCGTATTTTGCTTCTACATACCTAGAACTAACTAATGAAGATGTAGAAGATGAATATGCGCTTGAAGCATTAAAAGAAAAAGTGCAATTAGACCGTATTTCACAAAATACAACAGCTTTAACCTATGCCGATTTTGCATATTTTTGTACGCAAGTTTGGGATATTGATGGTGGCATTATGCTTAGTCTAACAAAGGCTCCTCGTTATGCTTTCAGAGAATTACAGTACAAGGGTTACATTTCATCAACAAAACTACCACAAGAAAACATCACAGGATTGGAAGCCTTAACAATAATCACCCAATGTATCGATTACTCTATTGAGAATGAAACAAAAGAAGCAGAAGCTACTAATGAGACTCCATCAACTGACTTCCAATCAACATTTTCACGTTAACGTAGCAGTCTTAAATAAAAACGAGGATAGAACATGAAAAAAATAATTTTACCAATAGTTTTAATAATAGCAGTCATACTTCAACTGCCAGCAACAACATGGGAAGGCGCAATTGATGCAAGCATAAATATATCAGGTGATATGAATGATTTAAACCTTGAACAAATCGATAGGGCCAGCTTTTCTTTACAATCACCAATCAAGGGTGAAAATCCCATGAGTATTTCAGCAAAAGCCTTTTATGAGTTCACCTATTCCACATCAATTAATGATACTAAGCAGTCTGAAATAAACAACATGATAGATTTAGAACTATTATCATTTAACCTAAGTGTTCCGCTTGAAGATGCATCATTATTTTCACTTGATGTAGGGCGCTTTTCAACATCAGACTTAACAACTATGATTTTTAGCCAACCATCAGATGGCGTGAGGGCAATTTATGAAAACGATGCAATGAAACTAACCTCTCAAATAGGTTTTACAGGATTTTTAAATGCACATTCAGTAAGCATGAATGTTGCACAAACAAGCCCAACCCTTTCTTCAACGGCTCCTCAGTTCCTTGAAAGCCTCTTAGAACTCTATACACCAGCTGCACCATTTGTTATAATTAATACGAAGCTTCAATTGCCACAATTATTTGCAAATCAGAACTTCTATGCGGGTATATTTGCAGGAATTGACATGCTTTATTCAGATCACAGACTCTACACTACTGTTGGCCTCAATGGACTATTAAACGACACAATGTTTTATACACTAACATCAACATTAGGCTTAGCACAGTCGCAGGCAAATGAAATGGAGGTATCAAACCTTACATCCTTTGAACTTTCAACCTTCTTACCTCTAGGGTATTCTTTATTATCATGGAAAACAACATTTGCAACTGGCGGGAATAACGCCGAGTTTAAAACATTTACTGCTAACACTGCAACACTTGATGATTCAATGGAATATGCGGGCAATATAAAGACAGGTCTTGTTATGACACTTCGCCCTATAGACAACCTTTTATTATACTTAGAACCAAACGTACTGTTTGATGTAATGAATGATCCTCAACCTGGCTATAAGGGAGGTCAATGGCTTTTTGCTACAAAATATGGCTTAGCCTCTGATTTACAACTCTTAGCCTCTGTTGGGCAATTTTTCCCTGCAAGTGCTACGGAAGAAACATATCTCACAGGTGAATTAAAACTAGCATTTGTTTTTTAAAACTTGAAAAAAGCTTTTTTTCAAGTTATACTATATTTAAGGAATAGTTGAGTTGTTTTAGTGTACAACCCTATTCAGGAGGTTTTTATGAAACATAACGTAAAAGTAGGAATTACTGTTTTATTAATACTACTTGGATTTTGCATACCAGTATTTTCATTAACAGGAACAGTTGTTTCTGTCACAGGGAAGGTTGAATTACAGACCGCGTCTGGGTGGACCCCCTTAGAAAAAGGAGATACCATTGAATCTGGTCTTATTATCTCAACCGGCTTTCGCTCTCAAGCAGTATTGCAAGTTGCAGGCTCAAATATAGTGGTAAACCAGCTTACAAGACTTACTTTAGAACAATTAACTGAAACAAATGATTCTCATAATTCAGAAGTTTTTCTTGATTTAGGTTCAATCCAAGCAGACGTACAAGGTGCTGAAAACAAACGAGTGGGTTTCGTTGTGAACACACCTGTGGCAACAGCGTCTGTTAGAGGGACTAATTATCTTATTAGCCTCAGCGCGCTAAAAGTTAACCGAGGTTTAATAGATTATTCTGCAGAAAATGGCTCAACAGTTTCTGTTCCTGGAGGGTTTAGCTCAAAAATAGGCACCAGCGGCAAACCGTTTAACCCATTTCTTAATAGAGTAAATGAAGTACTTGGTCTAGTTTCCGACAATGACGACAATGAAGGCTTACCTCCATCTATTTCAAATGCTTCTTTTAATGCAGTTTCAAATGGAAACAACAATGAAGTTACAACTGGTAACTTGCTTATCATATTAAAAATTGATGACTAAAGTTTTACTATAGTAAAAAAAAGGGGTACTACACTTGTAGCACCCCTTTTTATTTTAAACCTCTGCAAACTACAACGAGTTATTTAGGTTTTGAGACTCAATATCTTTAAAGTATTTTACAGTACCGACTTTTAATTCATCGGTTGCGTCATCATCACACACAATAACAGCCTTTGGATGCATTTGCAAACAACTTATTGTCCACATTTGCGTAACGCCTTGTTCAACAGCATGAGACAACGCTCTTGCTTTATTATGGCCACAAATTAACACTACAACTTCTTTTGCATCCATTACTGTCCCAACTCCAACCGTTAAAGCAGTAGTCGGAACCTGAGTTATATCTCCACCAAAAAATCTAGAATTAACAAGAATTGTATCTCTCGTTAATGTTTTTATTCGAGTGCGAGAAGTAAGAGATGAGCCTGGCTCATTAAAAGCAATATGCCCATCGACACCAACTCCACCAAGAAAAAGGTCAATACCACCAAAATCTTTTATTGCTTTTTCATACGCAGCACACTCTGCCTCTAAATTGCGCGACATACCATCAAGGATATGTACGTTTTCTTTTTTTATATTTACATGGTTAAAAAAGTTTTCCCACATAAAGTGATAGTAACTTTGAAGATGGTCTTTAGGCAAACCAACATACTCGTCCATATTAAATGTTACAACATGCTCAAAGCTAACCTTGCCTTCTTTATGCAATGAAATTAAAGCGCTATATGTTCCCAAAGGTGTACTACCTGTTGGCAAGCCTAACACAAACGGTTTTTTTGCTGTTGGAGCAAAATCCCGTATTCTGCTAGCAATGTGATTTGCTGCCCATTCTGAGCAGTCTTTATAATCATTTTGAATTATTACTCTCATAGAATCTCCTAGAATATTATAGAATATCTTTTTTCACATCGCCTTCACGAATAACCAGCAATGTATTAAAATACTTATCGAAAACAACAATATCAGCATCATAACCAGGAATTAACATTCCCTTTTTTTTGTATTGCATAATTGATGCAGGACTCATAGAGGCTACTTTGACAGCATCAGAAATTGAAAAGCCCCACGTTGTTAAATTTTTTATTCCTTGAATCATTGTTAATGCAGAACCTGCAATAACATCATTATCA
>CAYJOZ010000029.1:0-1736 GCA_964371925.1 uncultured Treponemataceae bacterium
CACTGCTTGCATTTTTTGATTGGTTTGAAGTTGTTTCAGCAAGTTTTCGAATTTCATCAGAAACAACCGCAAATCCTTTTCCTGCCTCTCCAGCATGAGCGGCTTCAATAGCTGCATTCATTGCAAGAAGGTTTGTTTGTTCTGCAACATTTGCAATTAGCTCATTAATTTCTACGAGAGAAATAGAACTTCGGTTAACATCTTGAAGTTTAGAACTTGATTCTTGTATATAGCTGTGTTCTTTTTCTATATTCTTTACAAGATTAGAAACAAGTTCATTCATTGCAACCGTGCTTCTATCGATAGAGGAGATGTTTTCACTCATTTCCTTTATGGCACTAGAGGAATCTTCTAAGTAGGTACCCTGTTGAAGTACTTGGGTATTAAGCGTATCAAGGGATGTTTCAATTTTTGTAACCGATTCACTGGATTCATTCATAAAATTCATTATATCATCAGTGATACTTACAACAGAGTGCTCAACATCGTCCACACTGAGCTGAGATTTTTGAACGGAATCAATTAAATGAGTGTTTACGTCAGTTATTGTGTTTGTTGAGCGGTACAATGACTTAACTAAATCTGTCATACTCTTTCTTATTTGGTTGAGACCATCGGCAATAACTTGTGCTTCGGCAATATTGTATGCTGGTGAATAACCTGTAAAATTACCCATAGCAAGTATATCGAACTCTTTTGCTATCTTTGTAAATGGCTTACTAATTTTCCTACTTGATAGGCTTATTATGATACACCCTAATATTACACAAGCAAGTGAAATAAGGATACCACTTAATAGTAGAGAATCTAACTCGTCTTCTAAGTCATCTAATGGGCCATACAATATATCAACCCATGGTGTGCCTGTAATAGGCGTTGATGCCATGTATGTGGAATCATAAAAATGCGATGATGCTTCACTAAATGTAATATCATCTCTAAAACTCTGAATTGCGGCAAATTGATTTTTTACTTCAGGCGAATCTATATGTAGTCCTATCATTTCTGAATTTAAGCTTATAATAACAATGCCATCGTTATTTATAATGAAATTTCTTGAGTTTTCAGAGACAACCATACGCCCTGCTGTATCAGAAAGGCTTGTAAGGTTTACATCTAAGGCTACAACACCGAGTAGATCATTATTACTGTCATACACTGCTTTAGAAATAGTCATGGCTTGTCTTCCAGTTTGGTCGTCAGTATATGGAACAGAGAAGGTGAGCATCCCATTGTTTTCTATAGCTCCCAAGTACCAAGGCCTACCGTATGCACTCCACCCTTCAGGTGGAACCCACCCATTTGCTACAACAAAATAAGGACTCTCTCCTGGCTCTGGTGGTCTCTTAGCAAAATATATGTCAATTTCTTCATTTTCCGCATACATGTGTTGTAAGATTTTTTCGAATTCTAAATCATTAATTGAGATTTTTACTACATCAGAAGCAAACTCAACTGCTCCAATAGTATCAGATAAAATATTCACAATTTCTTTATGGATTAATTCTGCTGTTGTATTAACAGAGTTTTCAATTGAATGATGCAGTGTGCGGTCTGCATTAAACAAAAACACATTTGATATTATTGCAACAACAAGTAATAATACAATCAAACTTGTTCTCGTAATAATGAACGATAGGGATTTCTTCACTTGGGGCTCCTCATAATCTTGCTACATGTATTATTAGTATAAAGCGTGCAGCGCTTGTTGTCAAGATTTTTTTTACAGGCTTTTT
>CAYJOZ010000029.1:1836-9466 GCA_964371925.1 uncultured Treponemataceae bacterium
CCCTACTGTATGCTGGTAAAATAGCATATAATTTTATTAGGTATGCAGTAGGAATTTATTCCTACTGCATGGGATATTACTCCGCAATAATGTCTTCAATAGTAAAATGTGACACAGCCTCATTTAGGGCATCTACGCTTGCTTTTCCACTTTCAACGCCCTTGACTATAGAATGTGAAGATTCACTTATACTTTCAATATCTGATTTTATGCCTTCAATGAGTGATAATACATTGTTGGAAGCGCTTTTGTTTGAAACTATTGCTTGTTGCGTTACTACCAAAATATCTGCTGAGCTTGCCTTTATTATATGGGTGATTTCATCAACGCCGACCATACTTTCAAACACTTGCCTTGAACCTATAGATTGTTCTTGCATTGCATTTTTGACCTCTTCGGTAATTTGTGAAACTTGCTTAATTACGGCCATAGTGGTGTTCGCGGCATTAGTAAGTTGGTCAGAAAACTCAACGATATCATCAATATGTAATGTAATTGCTCCTATTACATCACTAGCATTTTTTGATTGAACCGCAGTAGTTTCTGCAAGTTTTCGTATTTCATCAGATACAACGGCGAAGCCTTTGCCTGCTTCTCCTGCATGGGCTGCTTCAATAGCTGCATTCATTGCTAGAAGATTTGTTTGTGATGCTATGCTTGAAATTAACTGATTTATTTCTACTAAATTTGTAGAGCTCCTACTAACATCTTGAAGCTTATTTGTAGATTCAGAAATAAAAGTGTGTTCTTGTTCTACATTATGTACCAATTGGTTTACAAGTTCACTCATTGTTAGCGTGCTTCTGTCAATTGATGAAATACTTTCAGACATTTCTTTTATAGCACTTGATGAATCATCTAAATATGCACTTTGGCGTGTTATTTGTGTTGATAATTGATCAATTGATTTTTCTATTTCTTCTACAGCACTACTTATGTCATTCATAATCCCTGTGATATCATTTGAAATTGAACTCACAGATACTTCTACTTTTTCCACTTTTTCGAGTGAGCTTTGGGTCGATTCCATTAGATTACTATTTACAGTCGTAATTGTATTAGTGGACTTATAGAGTGATTTTATAAGGGCTGTCATTTTTGAGCGAACTTGATTTAATCCTTCTGCTATTACCTGTGCTTCATGTGTGTTGCAATCGCATGATGTTCCTGTAAAATCACCTGTAGAAAGTACATGGCATTCTGAAGAGATAGTAGCGAATGGTTTGCTAATTCTTTTGCTAATAAAGCGGGTATAAATACAGCCTAAAATTATTATACCAAGGGCTACAGAAACAGATAATGTAACTAAAAAATACAAATCGCCATATAAGTCCTTCATTGGGCCTGCAAAAACAAGTGTCCATGGCGTGTGTTCAACTGGAGTTACGCAGATATATTGGTCGTTATAAAATGTTAGAGTGCGTGTTTTTATTAAAAATGCGTCAAGGTGGTTCAGCATTTTTTCATCTTTGTCTATGTATTCACCAATAAGTTCTCTGTTGAAATTAGTTATAAAGTTTCCATTTTCATTTAATACTGCACTAAAGGAATTTTCTGAAACTTTTCGGCTTTCTGTTATATCAACAAGACTATCAAGGTATACATCAATCGCTACAACGCCTTCAGGGTTAGATCTAGAATTAAATACTAGTTCAGAAATAGTTATGACGTTCTTACCTGTTTTATCATCAATGTGCGGATCTAGGAATGCTAATTCTCCATTTGCATTTAGAGCTTCGGTAAACCACCTCTCTTTTGTGTGATCCCAATTGAAACCAGGCCGTTCTCCAGAACCGGTGACATAAAAGGATTCTTCTTGGGTTAATGGGCTAAGGCTTGCAAAATATACATCTACAATATTTTGATTTTGTTGTAGTAATTCTACTAACATGTCTTCGAGATTCTGTAAATCAGGTTCAGTTTTTGAAATTGCACTTATAGTTAAAAGTAAGTCGATAGAGGGGCTAAGATGATATTCAATACTCCTTTCAAGCAGTTCTGTTGTAATGTCTATTGAATCTTCAATGTTTTTCGCAAGCGTTTGTTCTGCACTGTAAATGAAAATACCTGCAACTATTGCAACAACAAAAATAAGCATGCAAATTGTAATGCGCATGATTCGAAATGATAATGATTGTTTCATGTCTATACCTTCCTTTGAGTTTATGTGTGTATTATAACATAACACATGTTTAAAATCAAACATATGTATGTTAATTGTGAGAAATTTTATACTTTTTTTATGAAATTTTTAAAAAAAAGAGCAATTCACAGTGGTGAATTACTCTTAAAGATTATCAATACGTGTTTTACGAATCTATAGTGAACCTCGATACAGAGGCATTGAGTTTTTCAATACTCTCTTTACCTGAGTCAACCCCAATTACGACAGTGTTTGCAGATGCGGTAATAGTACTAATGTCATTTTTTATCTTGTTAATTAATTCCATTAAATGACTATTTGCTTCTTCGTCAGATTCTTTAGCTTGCTTAGTAATGCCTAAAATTGTTGATGCATTTTCTTTTATTTGGTTTGTAATTTCATCAACACCAACCATACTTTCAAAAACTTGCCTTGAACCAATGGATTGTTCTTGCATCGCATTTTTTACTTCTAAGGTAATTTGTGATACCTGGTTTATGCCTTCCATAGTGATGCTAGCAGCACTACTTAATTTTTCAGAATACTGCACAATTTCTTGTAGCAATGTTTTAATAGATGCAATAACACTGCTCGCATTTTTTGATTGACTTGATGTTGTTTCTGCTAATTTTCTAATTTCATCTGAAACAACGGCAAAGCCTTTTCCTGCTTCACCTGCGTGTGCCGCTTCTATGGCTGCATTCATTGCCAAAAGATTAGTTTGCTCTGCAACACTTGCGATAAGTTCATTTATTTCAACGAGCGAAAGAGAACTTCTGCTAACATCTTGAAGCTTAGATCCAGTTTCTTGGATATAATTATGCTCTTCTTCAATGTTTTTTACTAATTGACTTACAAGTTCACTCATAGAAACGGTACTTCTATCGATGGAATTGATATTTTCACTCATTTCTTTAATGGCGCTTGATGAATCTTCTAAAAATGATCCTTGTTTAGCAATTTGCGTGTTTAAGCTATCTACAGATTCTTCAATTGAACCAACTGCTTCGCTTGATGCATTCATAAACTCAATTATTTCACCGGTAATAGAAGAGACAGAATTTTCAACTTCTTGTGTGCTTTCGAGGGATCTTTTTGTTGAATCGATTAGGTTTTCATTTTCATTAGTGATAGTACTTGTTGATGAATACATAGATTGTACAAGGCTTGTCATGCTTGCGCGAATTTCATTGAGTCCATCTGCAATCATCTGTGCTTCGGATGTATCAAACGAGGCTGACCTTCCTGTAAAGTCACCTGTTGAAAGGGTATCACATTCTGTTGCGAGTGTTGAAAATGGCTTGCTGATTCTTTTGCTATTTGCAGCTATAAGAAGACATCCAATTACTATTGCAAAAAGTGCTGCACCTAGGGAAATTGTTACAAGCATTATTAATTCGCCGAATAAATCTGAGTTTGGTCCATATGAAATAAGGGACCAAGGTGTCCCATCAATTGATTGTTTACTCATGTATGTATCACTATAGTATTGAAACGAATTTTCTTGTGCAAAGAGCTGGTCATAATACACTTCGAGAGCTTCAACGCTTGTTACACTTTTACCAATCACTGTTGGATCAGTAATGCTTAATATAAATGTACCTGTATCATCGATAATAAAATTACGTGCGTTTGGTGATGTTTTCAATGCCGCAATATTTTCTGCAAAACCACTATCTAAAAAAATGCTTGTGCCTACTACACCTAAAATTTCTCCAAGTTGATTTTTTGCAGTTTTACAAATTGTGATTACTGGGCGTCCTGTTGCAAAGTCATTAAATGGATCAGAGAAATCTATGCTATCTGCATTATCTAATGCTGCAGTGAACCAAGGGCGTCCGGTGTGATCCCACCCTGGTTCAGGAATCCACCCATCTCCAGATGCATAAAAATACCCTGCCTCACCAGGTTTTGCAATACTGCCATAAAAAATATCAGTTTTATTTGACTTCATTTCGTATAAATCTGATAAAGTTATATCAAAGCCCTCTAGAGAACCTGTCTCAGTGGCAGTTGATGCCAATTTTGATGCAATGGTAATATAATCTACTGGTTCTGCTACCATATTCTCAACCGTTTTTCCTAGGCTTGTGGCGATTATTTTAACGTTTTCCTGCGAATCTCTGCGTAACGCAGAATAGGTACTGTAGACAAATGTACCAGCTAGCACAGCTACCACAAAGAATAATACTGCAATGCTAACACGCAGTATCCGAAAAGATAGTGTTTTTTTCATAGTTGTAAATCCTCATTCCTTTTATTTTTTATGCTTCAAACTATTTACTATACTATTATAAAATAAAAGTGTAGTTCATTTGAACCACACTTCAATATAAAAATTTACTTAATCCTCAATTGTAAATTGTGTCACTGATGCATTAAGATCAGAAACACTTACCTTTCCTTGTTCTACGCCATTAACTATTGCATTTGCAGAAACAGAAATGCTAGTAATATCAGATTTAATTTCCTTAACAAGTTCCATTATATGTTCAGTTGAACTAATTTGTGTTTCTTTTGCTCTGCCTGCACTTGCTAAAATATCTGTCGAATTTGATTTAATTTCATGTGTAATTTCATCAACGCCAACCATATTTTCAAATACTTGTCTTGAGCCAATAGATTGCTCTTGCATAGCACTTTTAACTTCTAGTGTAATTTGTGATACTTGGTTTATGCCTTCCATAGTGATATTTGCAGCACTACTTAATTTTTCAGAGTACTGTACAATTTCTTCTAGCAATGTTTTTATTGATGCAATAACGCTACTTGCATTTTTTGACTGACTCGATGTTGTTTCAGCTAGTTTTCTAATTTCATCTGAAACAACGGCAAAGCCTTTTCCTGCCTCACCTGCATGTGCCGCTTCTATGGCTGCGTTCATTGCTAAAAGGTTTGTTTGCTCGGCAACACTTGCAATAAGATCATTTATTTCAACGAGTGAAAGAGAGCTTCTGCTAACATCTTGAAGTTTAGATCCAGTTTCTTGAATATAATTATGCTCTTCTTCAATGTTTTTTACTAATTGGCTTACGAGATCGCTCATAGAAACAGTACTTCTATCTATAGAATTAATGTTTTCACTCATTTCTTTTATTGCACTTGATGAATCTTCTAAAAATGCGCCTTGTTTACTAATTTGGTCGGTAAGCTTTTCAATTGATTTTTCAATTTCTTCAACAGCTTCACTTGTCCCCTCCATAACCCCCATTATGTCGTCGCTGATGTCTCCTACAGAAGTTTCAACCTTTTGGACACTATGTAATGATTGCTGTGTTGAAGTAACTAAGTCTTCATTAACATTTGTAATGCTATTTGTAGAATTGCAAAGCCCCTTTACAAGAGTTGTCATTTTTTCTCTAACTTGGTTTAGTCCCTCTGCAATTATTTGTGCTTCGACAGTATCAAATGCAGGTGATGCTCCTGTAAAGTCCCCTGTTGAAAGTACTTCGCATTCTTTTGCAAGAATTGAAAAAGGCTTACTTATTTTTTTACTAAAGGCAATAATGATAAAACAACTAAATGCAACAAGAGCAATTGCTACAATAATTGATTGGATTATTAAAGTATTTAATTCCTTATATAAATCCGATAAAGGGCCTGTTGAAATTATTATCCATGGGGTATCTCTAACCGGAATAGAAGATATATAATCTACTTTAGCAAAAACGGTGTTTTTTTCGCCTTGGAACAAGCTACTGTATTCTTGTCTAAAATTAGAAAGGTCGTCAATGTTTTTGCCTACTACTTCTGTAGTTGGATTTGTAATGATAATACCATCTTCATCTAATAAAAAACTTGCAGAATTTTCTGAGAGTTTTAAACTACTTGCAATTTCTGAAAGATCATTGGTAGAAAGCATTATTACGGTTACGCCTTTTGGTGTGTTGTTTTCATCAAACACAAGCTTTGAAAGCGTAATAAAATGGCTTATTCCCTCTACCCAAGAAGCTATTGGCCTTGAAAAGTATAGTTCTCCATTTTGTTCTACAGCCCCTGTGTACCATTCAAACGTTCTATAATCCCAACCGGGAGCAAATTCTGTTGTGTTACTGGAGATGTATGATGAACCGTCTGGATTTGGAATGAGTTCTACATAGTATACTTCATAAATAGAATCGCTCAGTGATTTAAAATATGTAAGCAAAGACTGCAATTCTTCTCGACTTTGCGCCTTTTCTGCTATTTCAGTTACAGTAGAAATTGAACTGATAACCGAAGATAATTCAAGTCCAATTTTTTGTTCTAAGCTTGTTGTAGTTGTCTCGAGGTTTTGTGCAATGTTAACTTGCAACGTTTTATTTGCATTCGTAATGAAAACAGCCCCAAGTATAAGCACGACAATAATGAGTAAGCTTATACTTACCCTTAGAATACGAAATGATAATGATTTTTTCATGTTGCTAAACTTTACTTCCTTTCTAAGATTATACCATTGTATTGTAAAATTTTCAAATAGTAGAATGCATAAAAATGAAAAAATTCTACAAAATGTAGTCATTATTTGAAGGAAAATAACTTGTGTTATAAAATAAATTGGGGTATACTTTTTATATGAATATAGCATGGATTGGAACGGGGATAATGGGATCCTCAATGGCAAAACATTTAGCTCAAAATGGTCACAACGTTTGCGCTTATAATCGAACGTTTGAAAAGGCTGAATGTTTAAAAGAATTTGGTATTACCCCTGTAAAAACAATAGCAGAATGTGTCGAAAAAGCAGAGGTAGTGTTTAGTATAGTTGGATATCCTCATGATGTTGAAGAAATATATTTAGGTCGTGATGGTATCTTTGAGCATGCACAAAACAATGTATTATTAATTGATATGACTACATCTTCCCCATTTTTAGCAAAAAAAATGCATGATGTTGCAATCAGTGGCGAAAAAGGTAAGACATTTAGAATGCTTGATGCGCCTGTTTCAGGTGGTGATAATGGTGCACGAAATGCAACACTTTCAATAATGGTTGGAGGCGAAAAAGATGTGTACGATCAAGCGCTTCCATTATTTGAAATTATGGGGAAAAATATAAATTATTTAGGTTCTGCAGGCAGCGGTCAACATTGCAAAGCTTGTAACCAAATTGCAGTAGCTGGAAATGTAGTAGCTTGCGCTGAAGCTGTAACATATGCAAAAACTAATGGGTTAGACCCTAGCGCCGTTCTCTCTGCAATCTCAAAAGGAGCTGCAGGAAGTTGGCAAATGGATAATAATGCTCCTCGAATGGTCGAAGGTGATTATGGCCCCTATTTTATGAATGAACATTTTTTAAAAGACTTGAAAATTGCTCAAAGTGCTATGCGAGAAATGGGAAAAAATCTTCCTTGTTTAGATATTATTACCAGTATGTATGAAAAGCTTGTTGATGAAGGTCATGAAAAAGAAGGCACACAGAGCGTGATACGCAATTATAATTCCTAATTCCCAATTCGTAATTCGTAATTCGTAATTATAAATGTTGCTTTATTTGCTATGCTGTGT
>CAYJOZ010000029.1:9566-13549 GCA_964371925.1 uncultured Treponemataceae bacterium
AATTCGTAATTCGTAATTCGTAATTATAAATGTTGCTTTATTTGCTATGCTGTGTTATACTCTACATATGCCTGATTATACAATTTCTTCAGAAAGTGCAGTTGGTAAACGACTTGATAAGTTAACAGATTCAGATCTTATCTCATACCTTACATTCAAGAATAATAAAATTGATATGGGTGTGGGAATAATAACATTAGGTAGGGCTCCTACAAATAGCATTGTTATTGAAAACAAGCTTGCAAGCCGGCAACATGCAATAATTCAAAAAATTCGAGACGCTTTCTTTATAAAAGATATGGGAAGTACGAATGGCACCTTTTTAAATGGGACAAAAGTCCCAGCAGATAAGTATGTCCGAATAAAGCGTGGAGATAAAATAACTATCGGAAACGATAATATTGTTATGTCCTAAGCTCGGATTAATCTAGGATTATTATGACTCCCAAACGTGCATTTTCAAAATTTAACCTACCTCAAGGTGATGTGTTCTTAGAAAAAATAAAAAAGACAATTGAAGTATTGCAGCATGAGCCTCCATTACTTCGCCCCTCAGATGAAACGGACTGTTCTGGTGCTTACATCGATATTGGCACGTTTTCTCAAAATTCTTTGCCGGTAATTTTAGTGCCAGATTTACATGCGCGAGTTGATTTTTTTTATGAAATATTACATTTTACATTTCTGTTTGATTCTGAAACTTCTACTGAGATAACTGTAAAGGAAGCCCTGGAACAAAAAAAAGTTTTTGTTGTTTGTGTTGGCGATGGTTTACATTCAGAAAAAAGAGGCCGAGAAAGATGGCTCCAGGCACAAAAAGATTGGTTAAAAGGAAAGCCACTAAATGATTCAATTTGTGCAGAAATGGTAGAAGGTCTTGATTTGATGACGTCTATTATGGACGCAAAACAAAAGTATTTGGATCATTTTCACTTTTTAAAAGGGAATCATGAAAATATATTAAACTCAGCAACATGCGGTAATTTACCATTTAGAAAATTTGCATCGGAAGGTGAGATGGTAAAAGATTTTATGCTTGCACTATATGGAAGAGAAATCACTCATGCGTACGCCGATTTTGAACAAAACCTACCGTTATTTGTTAGAGGTTCAAATTTTTTAGTTTCTCATGCTGAACCTCGAAGGGCTTTTTCAAAGCAAGAACTTATTAATGCATATTGTGATGAAACCACCATTACGGGGCTTACTTGGACACATACTGATGAGGCAGAAGATGGCTCTGTTCATGCTATGTTACGTGATTTGCTACCAAGTGTTTCAAATCCTGTTTACTTTGCAGGTCATAGAACTTTCGCTGGGACTTATCGTGCCTTACGTGATGGAAAATTTATTCAAATACATAACCCGAATGAACATTTTATTAGTATAGTGGACCCATTAAGACCTTTTAACCCACATACCGATATTTATGATACAAAGACAGGAAAAAATGCAGAGAGCTTAACATAGAAAGGTGTAGGAGAATTAAGAATGAGTGAAATACCTGCAATGATTGGCAAATACAAAATTCAAGAAGTTGTTGCCCGTGGTGGAATGGGGGTTGTTTACAAAGCAAAACACCCTAACTTAAAACATCAAGTTGTTATTAAGAAATTAACAATTCGCGGCAATAAACCTTTATTAGAAAGATTTAAAAGAGAGGCTAGGGTTCTCCTTGAGCTTCAACATGCAAATATTGTTCGAATGTTTGACTACTTTACTGAAGGCTCTTTTCATTATATTGTTTTAGAGCTCGTAGATGGTATGTCTCTTGATAAACTATTGAGAAAAGCACAAAAACTTTCATGGCCCACAGCCTTACTCATTGTTCGTGATGCTTGTAAAGCATTAAAGTTTGCCCACTCAAAGGGTGTTATTCATAGAGATATTAAGCCTGGTAATATTCTGATTTCAAACAAGGGAGAAATAAAACTTGCAGACTTTGGTATTGCATCGGCAGAAAAAGAAAATACACAAGAAGAAGATATTACGCAAGCAGGAATTACATTGGGAACTCCTGCGTATATGCCTCCAGAACAATTTGAAGATAGTAAAAGTGTTGATGCGAGGGCTGATATATATGCCATGGGTGTAATGTTGTATGAAATGGTAACAGGTAAAAAACCGTATGGAGTTAATATGGTGCCTGAAACACTAATACAAATAAAAAAAGGCCAATATATAGCACCGTCAAAGCTAGAGCAACAACTTCCTAAAAGTATCAGCCGCATTATAAAGAAAATGATGCACCCTCAATTACATAAAAGATATAAAGATATCAATACTGTTCTCAATGTAGTAAATAAAGAATTAAATAAATTTGATATTAAACCTATTAGGGTTTCAATGGTAAAACTCATGCTTATGCAAAATTACGAAGAGCCGATTTATGTGCCAAAAAATAAAGGTGCTCAAAAGATTTTTGCGATTGCAGCTGCAACTTTTGTGCTTTTAGCAGGTGGTATTTTTGCATGGTCCCAAGGGTATGTACACAATACTCTTTTGCGTAATTGGTACTCGCCTGTTACTGTTACATTGGAAACATCGAAAACCTCATCGATAAACTCTGGTGTGCCAATGAGTGCTCAATTTTATTATAATGATAACGCAGATATCCCAACTGTTAACAATAGTAATAGAGTTTTTAAGAAAATGCAAGAAACAAACGAAAGTGAAGTATTTGCCACAAAAGCCTTATTTGTTAAACCCGGTATGTACAGGGTAAAAGTAGTTGTAGGCTCAGATGTGTTTTGGAAGTCGTTGTATGTCGATGGAAATGCCCAAAATGTAGTGTTTGATATACACACTACAGATATTAGATCTCTCAATGTAAGCGCCAGTGCGTTTGACATGAAAACTGGGGAAGACCTTACCGATATAACAGATTTTTTTGTTTTATTGGATGGAACATGGGTAAACTTAGAAAGTCTTGCATCTGATGACCTAAAAACAGGAAGCATACTTAAAATTCGTGCTTCGGCAGATGGGTATGTTACAGAAAATTTTTCTTTACTAATTGAATGGTATCAGGATGAACTTACAATTGAATCTCTAATGGTTCCTGTGTCGTGATAATACCGATATAGAAAAATGCTCGAGTATTACTGTTTTTGTCAATAATTTCTATAAATTGCAAAATGCTTCCTTGAAATCTCAAAAAGAATGTGGTATCATCACATGAAGAGAAGGAGAGGATATGGAAAATGTAAACGAGGTATCCCAAGTAGTTTCTATACAACTAGAAGATTTTCTTAGTGATGTTTTTACTACTATTGCAAAAACAAAGTGCTTATCTAATGTAGAATATGCTACTTTTAGTAGAAGCGGTGTTGCAAGGTTTATTGCGGCGCTTCCATTTGTTGCATGTTGTACAGACCCAAAAAATACAGCTTTGTCGCATCTTGCTATTTATCTTGATAAAATTCGTTCAAGCGAAAATCTTGCTGATTACAATGCTACGGTTGTTTCTACGGTATATGAAGATTTAGGACTGCTTTCAATGTTTGAAGGTGGGAGCGATGTAATAATTCAACATGGAATGTATATTTTAGCGCTTATTATGCTAGAAGGATATAAAGACCGTTCTTTTTCCGATATGGAACAAGGAATAGAAAATCCTTTAAATGACGAAACGTGGGATTATTATACTTTAAAGGCGAGCCTTTTAGATGATATAAAAGAGAATCCCTGCCCAGAACTTGATGCATTAATACTTACCGAAACAGGCTTACTTCAAAATCATTTTTAAAGGTTTACCGTACATAATTGGTTTTCTCTATTTAAATGTTATATAAACATCTCAACTTGACATGTGAAAGTTATTTATGAACAAATCTGTATGCCTCATTTTAAGTACTTGACAATCTATGTTCTTCTCTATACTCTATAATTACTACCGCAGGTTGTATCTGTGGGGTGAAGGATGTTTAAATGAAAGAAGTTAACGAAAAACTTGAAACAATTAGACACAGTGCTGCCCATGT
>CAYJOZ010000030.1:0-13443 GCA_964371925.1 uncultured Treponemataceae bacterium
CAATGCCTTTGAGTTCAACTTTAGCCATGCCAAAGCCTCCTTAGTTTATTTTATAATTTAATTGTACAATATAAATGAAAAGCTGTCAAATTTTTCTGACAGCTTTTTATGATTTTTTTTCATTTTTTAGCAAAAATTACACTAGCAAAATATAAAACACGCTAGCACTTACAGACAAATTCTATAAATAGTATGCTTACCCTCTAGACCTTTAAAAGGTGTCTTATCTTTTTTAACCTTTACATCGTATTTTTTCAGCACATCTTCATAACCTTCGAAGTCAAGAACATGTTCAGAAACTACAACTTCTTGAGGATTCGCTACACTTTGAATTCTTGCAGCCGTATTTACCGTATTTCCAAAGTAGTCTACCCGATCATTTAATGTCACAACAATTGTGGTTCCAGTATGTATACCCATTTTCACTTCTATTTTATTCTCTTTATCTTTTTCGCCGTAGTATGTTTGCAATCTTTTTTGTGCTTCTAGCGTACATTCCAGGGCAACCTTTCGTGAGTAGAATACGCCCATAATTGCATCGCCAATTGTTTTAACAGGAACGCCTCCAAATTCATCGATAACTGAAAACAATAATCTAAAGTGTTCTCTTACCAGCGCAAAGGCTTTTGCATCACCTAAATCGCTATACATTTGAGTCGACCCTTTTATATCAGTAAATAAAATTGCTGCGTGCTCAATTTCAAGGCTTTGATCGTCAAGCAAGACATCATCACCCATCAAATCTCGATATGCTTTGTTTTGCAAAACCTCTACGCCGCGTACAGTATACTCATTCTTCCATAAGAAATAACCAGTTTCCAATGTTTTCATTACGCTTGAAATATATGATTCAGTCAATTCTTTTGGAAGTCTCCTAATTTGTGGGTGCACAGTAAAAAAAACTTCAATTGTATTATCAAGAATATTTGTAAAATTCACCTTACATTTTTCACAGTAGTTTTCATGAGATGCCTCGTGGATACGGATTGATTCAGTCGATACACCCCCGCAGTGTGGACAGTGATATATCCATGACATGGTAAACAAACCTTCATTTACGCCGCGGATAAAGGCTTCAAGCATTACAGGGCGCTCAAGGTTTGCTTTTTCTGCTAGCTTATAGACGTTTATGTGAAAAAGAAGCTTATCAGGAGCTTGCTTTACAAATTCTCTAAGTTGTTGTAAAATTTTTTCTTGGATTACTACTTTCGTACGTTCTTCTTGGGCTACATTCATTGCGATCTCCTATTTGATGTAATCTTTTAAAGTGTAACACAGATTTTTTTAGTTGACAAGCAAAAATATGAAAGAAAAGTGTATTTATGCGAGAAGTTCATACATTTTACTCTGCAAGTTTTTCCCATTGCGCTGTAAGATTCTCTATTTCTATTTCTTTTTCTTCTATTTGTTTTTGGACTATGCGACTTTTTTCTCCATCGGAATACACTTCTGGTTTTGAAAGCTCATTCTCAAGAGAGTTTTTTTCTTCTTCTGCTGTCTCAATTTTTTCCATAAGAAGCTTTTCTTCTTTTTCACGCTTTCTTTTTTCTGAAGCTAATTTTTTTTGTTCTTCATATGATAGAACTGTTTTCGTCACATCTTTTTCAGAGCTATTTTTTGGAATACTACTGTTTCCTTGAAAATTTGTTTCATTACTTGTTTGCTCAAGATAATAATCATACCCACCTGGAAACTGCTTGCTTTTACCTTCGCCCAACTCTAAAACCCGATTAGAAATTGCAGACATAAAACCTCTGTCATGCGAAACCACAATAAGAGTCCCGCCAAAGTGTTTTAAAGCTTCAAGAAGAACATCTTTTGAGTGGAGGTCCAAGTGATTTGTTGGCTCATCCAAAATGAGTAAATTTACTGGTTTTAAAAGAATGGTTAAAAGGGCAAGCCTGCTTTTTTCACCACCAGAAAGCACATCAATACTTTTGTATACATCATCGCCCCGAAATAAAAAGGCTCCAAGCATATCACGCAATTTGGGTATTAATTCTAACGGTGCTTCTGCTTCGAGCATATCGAGCATGGACATGCTTCCCTTCATTGTCTCAGCATTATCTTGGCTAAAGTAGCCAATACTCACACCGCTTCCATGTTTTACATTTCCTGAAAACTCAGAATCAACACCCGCTAATATTCTTAAAAGAGTAGATTTCCCTGCCCCATTTCTCCCAACAACAAGTAATCGATCTCCTTTTTCTACGGTAACATCTAAATTATTTAAGATAGTATTTTTTCTAAGTTCCTTTCCGCTCTCATCACAGGTAACATAAGATTTAGATAATTTTTCCATTGTCATAACAAGGCGCCCAGAATGAGGAGCTGGAGGAAAAGAAAAATGTATTTTTTTTAAAGATTCTGGAATTTCAATTCGTTCCATTTTTTCTAACTGTTTCAATCTCTCTTGCGCTTGAGCGGCCTTTGTTGCTTTATATCGGAATCTTCTAACAAAGTCTTCTAATTTATTTATTTCCTGTTGTTGAAGTTCGTATCGTGCAATAAGGCTTTCTAGTTCAACTCGACGCACATTTTCATATTTTGTGTAGTTTCCAACATACTTATGAATATCACCATTAAAAAGTTCATACACTTCGTTGATGGTAACATCTAAAAAATAGCGGTCATGGCTTACGATTAAAAACCCACCTTCAAATTTCAAGAGAAAATCTTCGAGCCAGGTTCTTGCTTCAATATCAAGATAGTTTGTTGGTTCATCGAGCAAAAGGATATCCGGATTTTGCAATAGCACTTTTGCCAAAGCAATGCGCATTTGCCAGCCGCCTGAAAACTCTTCTACGTTGCGTTCTAAATCAGTTTTTAAAAATCCTAACCCAGTAAGAATCTGTTCAGCTAACATATCACGTCTATACCATCCAGAACTTTCTAAATATTCGTGTATTTCGTGATGTCGCTCTAACATGCGCGTTTGTTTTGAGATGTCATCAGGTGAGTCTCCCATTTGAGAAAGCATTTCACCTATCTTTTCCATTTCGTCAAATAAACCGTATCCTCGATAAAAGGCTGTATCGGTTTCTGAACGCAATGTTGTCCCGCTATGAACAATTCCTGACTGAGGAAGATATGAAACAACACAGTCTTTTTGAACGGCTCTCTCTCCCGAGTCGTAATCCATAAGACCGGCCATCACTTTCATGAGTGTTGTTTTGCCTGAACCATTTGCGCCACTGAGAGCAGCCCTTGTTCCAGCTTGGAGATTTATAGTAACATTTTTTAGTATATCTCTATCTCCAAAAGCAAGACAAAGGCGTGAAAATTGAACAAAAGCCATAACTATTTATTAAAAAACATTACAACAGAATTACTACTTCTATCTGTAATAGTGTCTTCATCAATTGCAAAATTATCAATAGATTCAAAGCGAATACCCGTTGCTTCTATTTTATATAAAAGGTTTAATTCTTCTGAAGAGCCGTCAAACACAAGTGTTAGTGCTCCATCAAACTCAGATTTAAGTGAATCAGAAATAAAGTAGTTGATACTTGCAGTTCCCCTGCCCAAGGTTCCTCCAGTAGTAGGCATTCCATCAATACCTGAAGAAACAAGTCTTTGGTAGCCTCTCCAAGTGAAAGAGTTTGTACTATTTCTAGGAAAAGTTATACTTCCATATGTAGTACTCGAGAAGGTTTCCGATAGATTTAATATTGCTTCGTACTGGTTACTTCGTCTCTGTGTTTCTTCAGAAATAATTTGAGATACATAGTCAGTCGTCTCTGTGTCTTCGTCAAATGAAACGAAGCCATACACTAAACGGCGCCCCATTGTGTCAACATACTCAATTGTAACATTAGATTCTGAACGAATAATAAGTCTAAGTGGAGTGTCATTAAGCAAATAATTGTTTAATCCATCTCGTGTAATCCCAAGATATGGGTAAGACCGTTGTAATGTTTCATTTGCTATTGATACAGTTCCTGAAGTTAGTCCAATATCAAAGCCGTAATCATATCGAAAACGTTGAAGATTGACCTTATTTTCATTAATCATTCTTGCATAATATTCTGGGTACCATTTTTTCTGAGAGATAATTTGAATTATTTCATCATTTTCGCCATTATTATCTACTACTTCAATTTGAATACCACTGCGCTCATCATATAAATCTAAATTATAAGAAAAACACCAACCTTCTGTACCGTCTGCAGTAAGTACCCACAGCCAATCGCCCTCGAGAGGAGTAGATCCTCTCATTACCGGTTGGCCTTCACCCTTGTAAAGAACTTTGATAATCTCACTTTCGCGCAATCGATAAATTTGGTCAGCCGTATTTACAGCCCCATCCCTGATAGCTAAGCCATCTATTTTCACCGCTGCATATTGATGCTTATATTCTTGAAATTGCTCTGCTCTTTCATTTGCTTTTCTGCGTGACTCTGGCTCAGTAATTTGCCAAAGGGGTACTTCTATTTTTATATCAGTACCAGGCACACCGATTGCATATATCTTTCCAATATTTGACCTTAAATATACGGGAACAACATCTCCGTCCGATAAGCCATGGTCAGGGATAGACCAAAGAAGCACTCCATAGCCTTGAATGCCAGAACACCCTGTAAGAACTGTCAATAACAATGCACATAATACAAAAAAAACTATTCGTTTATATTTCTTATTCATGTATAAACCATACCACAAAAAAAGAAAACCTTCAAGAGACGACTGTAAGGCGATATACAGTTTTTAAAATGATGAAAAAACTAAGTTCACAGAAAACCTACAAATACCGTAAAAATCAATTAGCGTTTTGAATGCTTAATATCATTGAAAAGTGTTTTGTCTTATTTGGTTCAATATATTGTAAGAACTTACTTGTATTAATAGCATCTGGAACGCCACACCAAGGCTCAATACAAAGACTGTCTTCAACCCATGTGCAAACGACTAATACGGAAAAGTCGTTATCAAATGTACATTTTACATTGTAGTTATCCGCAAAATTTTGTAATTCAAATTCGTTTTGTAGTGGAGAGTGAAAAACATGATCCCAATACTCTTGTAAAGGAATAGTATGAGGAATTTCAGTATCTTTTTTATTATTATAATCATACATTATAGTATTATGATGCGATAAATTTGATTTACTTTTATCACTCGAATAAAAAAAGGGATGCCAACCAAAATAATGAGGCATTGGATTTTCACTATTATTAGTTATCGAGGTTTTTAAAGTTATTGCATTATCGTGTATTGAATACTCATTTTCGATATAAAAATCAAACGGGTAGCAATCTTTTTTCCAAGCAGGATTATTTTCAAGCCAAAGCGTTATGCTATTTGATGTTATTTTTTTTACTGCAAAAGCTGCATTTTTTACCAAGCCATGCATAGGCATATAATATTTTTTACCATCATATATGTATGAATCATTTTCGGTTTTACTAGAAAAAGGAAATAAAAAAGGGATCCCGCCTGACAACATTGGAATTGTTTCTAGACTCGAATAGTCCATTTTTAAAATATTTACGCCGTTGCAATTTATTTGAGATATCATCCCTCCATTGTAAGGAGCCACATCTGCTTTGAGACTTCCAGAATTATTTTTAATTTCGATTATATGAGCCATAGTGATAAACCTTCCTTTTATGCGAATACATCTGGTAACTTTATATCTAAATCTTTATATTGCACCAATCGTTTATATTCGGTTGGCGTCATGCCTGTATGTTTTTTAAAAAATCTAAAAAAGTATGGTAAGTTATCATTTATACCAATAGATGTAGACACTTCAAAAAGTGACTGCGGCGTTTTAGCAAGCAAAAGCATTGCATGGCGAGTTTTAACTTTTGCAATATAGGATTTAATACTTTCTCCTTGAACAATTTTAAATATTGCACTGGCATAAGACGGAGACAATAGAACAACCTTTGCTATTTCTGGTATTGTAAGATTTTTATCAAAGTTAGAATTTATATAATTTATCATTTTCAGAGTATATTTTTTATTACTTGGTGTTAAATCTAATTTTAAGTTTTCATCGTTTGCCTGCTGTGATAGCAAAGAAAAGATAGAAAAGAGCAGGGAACAACAATCCAATGTTTGATCATTCGAAAAAGAAGTAATTAGCGATGTAAAAATCTGTTCAAACCTATCTGCTTTTTCCACCACTCCATACAGAGGCATTTTCATTTTGACATAATGGTGGCAATTAACCTTAGGTTTTAGTTCTGCTTGCCCAAAGCTACAGTCAGACACAAATGCTAGTCCTAAGTGAGCATTATGGCTATATCCACTAGCAATTTTGCAATTAACTACAGAGCCTTGAGGTATCAATAAGTATTCATTCTCTTTAACAATGAAGGAATACTTGTCGAATGAAATTTCAAGTGCTCCAGAAGTAACATATACTAATTCTGTCAGATTATAAACTCTGTTAGTAAATTTATGCTTTGTTGCATAAAAAGGTCTGGCGAATATAAATTCGGGAAGTGAGGACAGTACAAATTCTCCCATAAAAAAACCTCTTACTTAATACATGATTTATTGAATAAGCAACTCAATACATTCGATGTTGTGTTGTTTTGAATATATTGTGTTCTTCTCCTGCCTTATGTACCCACAAATGTTGCATATTATTATTAGAAAAACCATTTATTTGTGCAGCTTTTTTTATTTTTTGTACACTACTATTCTTACCACTTTGGATGTGTTTTCTTCTGCCTCATTTGCTCTCTTATTGTTTTACAAGACGAGCTTTGCTCTATATAAAGTATACTTTACAAATTACAATAACGCAAGTTAAATTTTTACGTTACTTTTTGGCCTCAACATCTAAAAAAGCCCTATTTTCACTAGAATTTGTGTGTGTTTCTAATACGTAAATCAACATATCAAAAAAAAGCGCTATCTTTAAATAGCCGCAAATAGATTTATTCACCATGTCTCGTTGAGCGTCCACACTATAGCATAGCAAATCACAGTAAGATTGTGCAGTATTTAGTCTAAAGATGCATTGACAGCTCATTTTTCATGGCTTATCATTTTATATTAGCAGTCAGCCTTTATATTGGCTTAATAAACAAAAAGGAGTTCTTTATGTATAAAATTGGTTTTATTGGTGTTGGAGCAATGGGAAAAGGAATGTGTGACAATTTAATAAAAAAAAGTGGTTGCGAAGTAGCAGTTTTTGATGTTAATAGTGAAAACACAAAACATTTTAAATCTGTGGCGACTATTTGTAATTCTTCAAAAGATGTTTTTGAATGCAGTGATGTAATTTTCTTATCACTTCCCAACTCTGATATTATTGAAAAAGTAACAAATGATTTTTTTGATGTTGGCGTAAAAGACAAAATCGTAATAGATGTTTCAACAAGCTTCCCTGTTGCAACAAAAGCATTATATGCAAAGTTTAAAGCCCAAGGAGGAGCTTTTATCGATGCTCCTCTTTTAGGAGGACCTGCAGACACAGCAGCAGGCAACGCACCCTGTATGGTTTCAGGAGACAAAGATCAAATTGACAAAGTAATGGATTTAATGGCATGCTATGCAGCTCCAATAGACTATATGGGGGAAAGTGGCAATGCTCACACAGTAAAAATTGCAATGAACTTCACAGGTCTTGGTTATGCAACTGTTGTTGCTCAAATGTTCCCTTTGATGGAAAAAATGGGAATTGATACAAAGCAACTTTTTGATGTTATGAATAAAGGTCCTTTTGGAAACTGGGTATTTGATTTCTATGGACGCAAAGTCGTAAACAAGGATTATCATATGGATTTTGCACTTGATTTAGGCTTAAAAGATATGACATATATGAAAAAAATGTATGACCAGTATAATATACCGGCATTTATGCTTGATGGTATGCTTGACTTACTTCGAACAAGCCTAAAAGATGGAAAGGGTCCAAAAGATTATAGCCAATGTGCTGCAACAGTATATGAATATCTTGGCATAGATAAGTAAACGCTTTAAATATTTCTATTAAAAAAAGGATAATCGTTATGGAAAATAAGCAGATTGTACTGGAAATACAAGAGCTCATAAAACTATACCCTGGGGTGCGTGCATTAGATGGCGTAAACTTAACAATTGAAAAGGGAGAAGTTCATGCTTTAATTGGAGAAAATGGTGCTGGAAAATCGACTCTCATAAAAACCGTTTCCGGTGCTATAGAGCCAACTAGTGGCAAAATAATACTCAACGGAAAAAGCTTTGACAAATTAACCCCTACAACATCACGTGAAAATGGTGTTGCCGTTGTATATCAAGAGTTTACACTAGTACCGGAGCTAACAGCAGCAGAAAATATTTTTTTAGGTGAATTTCCGCGAAAAGGCTGGATTTCTGATTACAAAAAAATGAACGATCGTGCAAAAGCATTGTTTGAAAGTCTTAATATTCAAATAAATCCGGAAACAAAAGTTTCTGATTTAACAACAGGGTATCAGCAAATTGTTGAAATTGCTAAGGCTGTGTCAAAGGATGCCAATATTGTTATTATGGATGAACCATCTGCGCCTCTAACACAAAATGAAGTTGAAGCAATGTTTAATATTGTGCGTGCTTTAAAAGCAAATAATGTTGCAGTTATTTATATTTCTCACCGTATGGAAGAGATTTATCAGGTTGCGGACAGAGTTTCAATTTTGAGAGACGGGGCATATGTTGCAACACTTTCGGTTAAAGAAACAAATAAAGATGAACTCATAAGGCTAATGGTAGGACGGACATTAAAAGAAACATATCCAGAACGGAATTTTCAAAAAAATGACATTGTCTTAAGTGCAAAAAATCTTTGTGGTAATGGGGTAAAGGATATTTCTTTTGATTTATACAAAGGTGAAATTTTGGGATTTGGAGGGCTTGTAGGAGCTGGACGTACAGAGCTGGCGGCACTGCTTTTTGGAAGTGCGAAAATTACAGCTGGTGAACTTTTTATAAAAGAGAAGAAACTTCTACCTAAAAGCCCAAGTGAGTCTATTGCTGCAGGAATTGCATTGATTCCTGAGGATCGCAAAAACCAAGGTTTAATATTAGAAATGAGTGTTAAAGAAAATTTGAGCCTGTCTGTATTAAAAAAATTGTCAAAAAACACGTTCTTAAATCAGACAAAAGAGAAAACCTGTGCCCAAGAAAGCATTGACGCATTAAAAATTAAAACTCCTGGCATGGATCAAAAGGCAAAAAATTTAAGCGGAGGAAACCAACAAAAAATAGTAATAGGAAAATGGTTAAACAATCAACCAGATATTCTTATTTTAGATGAGCCAACAAGAGGAATTGATGTTGGTGCAAAGCAAGAAATTTATAAAATAATGACGGAAATGGTTAAAAATGGAAAATCGATAATTATGATTTCTTCAGATATGGAAGAATTGCTAGGAATGTCCGACCGGTTGGTAATTCTGTGCCGAGGACGATATTCAGCAACTATATCAAAACAAGAGTTTTCACAAGAGCTCGTGTTAAAAAAAGCAGCGGAGGTTGAAAAATAATGAACAAGAATATTTTAATGAAAAAAGGGAGCGAATTTGGAGTATTTTTTGTACTTCTTGGAATAATCATTTTATTTTCTTTCATAGCACCAAATTTTATGCAGTTTTCTAACTTTTCGAATGTTGCACGACAGATAGCAACTCTTGGAATAGTTTCTGCAGGAATGAGCATTGTAATGATTACTGGAGGCATAGACCTATCAGTAGGGTATCAGATTTCTTTAATAAACGTAGTATGTGCGTGGCTGATGGTTGAATTAAACCTGAGCCCAGTTTTTGCAGTGGTTTTGGTATTAGCTTTAGGAACTTTGATTGGACTTATCAACGGCATAATAGTAGTAAAAACAGGTGTTGTACCGCTTATTGTCACATTAGCAGTATTAAACATGCTACGCGGTATAAGTTTTACGGTATCACAAGGATTGCCTATTTTTGGCTTTAGCAAAGGTTTTTCTTTCTTGGGGCAGGGCACAGTTTTTAATATTCCTTTTTCTTTAATTGTCATGGTAACAATTTTTGTTCTTGTAGGAATAATGTTAAAAAAGACTTATTTCGGTCGATATTTTTATGCAATTGGTTCAAATGAAGAAGCAGCTCAATTATCTGGAATTAAGGTTTCAAAACTAAAAATATTAGCATTTAGTTTGTGTGGATTTTTAACCGCGATTGGAGCTGTATTAATGTTATCTCGTACGAACTCTGGTTTATCCAACAATGGAGTAGGATTTGAGTTTAACGTTATTACCGCTTGTGTTTTGGGGGGAATTAGCTCGAAAGGTGGAAAAGGAACTATTTTTGGTGCCCTTGTGGGTGTGTTAATTGTGGGTTTCTTGGACAACGGGCTTCTATTGATGAATGTTAACGAACATTTGCAATGGATTGTAAAGGGTGCATTGATGTTAATTGCTGTTGTTTACGATAACATGGTTCGCAGAAAGAATGAGACCATAAAAAAAATGGCTGCTATAAATGTTGAAAATGTCTAAATCGAAGCACTATTATGGCAAAATAAATAAAAAATAAACACTAAGGAGGAAAAAAAGACAACGACAAAGCATAGGCTAAAGGTCTATAAAACGATAGTTGTAAACTACGTAAAAAAAAGACATTAGAAAGGAAGAATGGTAAAATGCTCTTTTGACTGTTTTATCAAGTACTGTTCAAAAGCGTTGCTTACATGACAGTACCATCGAAGCTTCCATTGTACACCGCTAAGGCGGTACTTTTTGAAGGAGTGAAAAATGAAAAAAAAGTTAGTTGTGTTGTTGGCAGTAGCATTAATAGCTGTGACATTTATTGGATGTAATAAAGCACAAGAAACAGACGATGGTTCATTAAAAGTAGGATTTGCATTTTATAATTTAGCAAATCCTGTTTGGGCAGACCTTGTAAAAACTGCTGTTGAATACGGAGAAGAAAATGGCATGGATGTAAGCTTTGTAGATGCAGGGCAAGACTCACAATTACAAATTTCTCAAATTGAAACATTTATTCAAGGTGGAATGGATGCAATTTGTGTTCTAGCAGTTGATATGGCCGCTGTAGAAAGTATTTGTAAAAAAGCTATGGATGAGGGAATAATTGTTGTTGACTATTCAAGAAACCTAGAAAATGCATACTCTACACTAAGCTTAGACCCAGAAATTAGTGGCCCAGCTCTTGTTAGAATGGCTGAACCATGGATTCGTGAAAAATATGGTGACGGAGAATTTGAGTGGGCTCACCTTGACATTCCTACTGTTGAAATTGGTGTACAACAAGGTACAGCTATTGAAAGAACAATGCTAGAAATCTTCCCAAATTCTAAACTAGTTTTTAATGGTGCAACATTAGCAGTAGATCAAGGACAAAAAAACACTGAAAATCTTATTCAAGCTAATCCAAACTGTCGAGTAATCCTTAGCCAAAGTGCAGGTGGCGGTGTTGGTGGAAATGAAGCTATCAAAGCTGTTGCAAGCGTAGATGAATATGATGATTGGGGATTATTTTCAATTGATGCAACTGAACAAGAAGTATTAAATATCATTAATGGCGAACCACAAAAAGCTTCTATAAGTCTTGGTGGCGGTGCTGTTCATGGTCGTCTACTTATTGATATGATTGCAGATTTAAACGAAGGTGTTAAACTACCTAAACTAGTGGGTTTACCACCAGAAGAAATTACAGCTGAAAATGCACAAGCATTTTATGATGCAACATATGCAAAATAAAACCTAGTAATATTAAAAACCGTCCCGAGTACTCAGGGCGGTTTTTTTATGTATAATGTAATTACTAAGTTGTAATTTAAATTAATTATACATCATACACCTTAGGAATCATAAAAGAATCAATAGGGTAACTTTCTATTCTACTACCTTTCCGTTCTGGATTGTTTTTTCTATAATCAGTAGGTCTCATTTGTTCATATAGCTTAAATACCTTTGAAAAAGAAGAGCTATCTGTAAAACCGCAGGTAAGCGCAATTGTTGTTATACTTTTTTTTGAATATCGTAGTAGGTCTTTTGCAGATGATAGGCGCCGTTGCGTTAAGAGTTCTTTCGGAGACATATTTGTATGCTTTTTACATAATTTGTATAAATGAGATCTATCGATATTTAATTTTGTACTCAAATCTTCAACTGTCTTACATTCATTGTAGTTGTTACGAATATACTCAAGAATAGACTGTGCACGACTCTTACTAACAATTTGCTCTGTTGGTCCTCCACGCATACATGAAAAAAATAAAAAAAACCACCCAGCTAATTCAGTTTGTGTGCTTTCTTTATTTCTAAAACAGGACAATGACCGGCGAAGAAACGTAAAAAGCTTTGCTTCATTTTCTGCATAGCACACACACTTATCCTTATTCAATCCATAGTGATCTAAAAAAGACTTTGCACCATCCCCATCAAAACCAAACCACACATATTCCCATGGCTCTATAGTGTCCGCCTCGTAATAAGTAACATCTCTAGGACAAATTAAAAATGCTTGGTTTTTTTCAATGTGGTGTACTGCACTTCCATTTCGAAAAATACCTTTGCCAGAAAGAACAAAATGCAGAAGATATTGAGAGCGCACAGCAGGGCCAAAATAATGCCCTGAGGAACATTTTTGATAACCACAATAATAAAAAACAAATGGCAATGTTAACATAAAAACTCCTACTAGTTTAATTTTGCCATAAAACATAAAAAAATGCAACATTTTGACAAAAAAATGGCAACAAAAAAATATATCTCTGCATCACATTCTCCCTTAGTATGGTCAATACAAACTTTAAGAATCAGGAGATTTAAAGATGATAAAAATTACATTCATGGGTGCAGGAAGCACAATCTTTGCCCGAAATGTATTAGGAGATTGCATGTGCACTCCTTCCCTTCAAGATGCAGAACTTGCACTTTACGATATTGATGCTACTCGACTAAAAGAATCTGAAATAATTCTTTCTGCTATAAACAATAACATTAACAGTGGAAAGGCAAAAATCACAACCTACTTAGGTGTTGAAAACAGAAAGGCTGCCTTAAAAGGCTCTAACTTTGTTGTTAATGCAATTCAAGTTGGTGGATATAAACCTTGCACGGTAACAGACTTTGAAATTCCTACAAAATACGGGCTACGGCAAACTATTGCAGATACCCTTGGAATTGGTGGAATTATGCGAACCCTCCGTACTCTACCTGTAATGGAAGATTTTGCCCATGATATGGAAGAAGTATGCCCTGATGCGTGGTTGTTGAACTATACAAATCCAATGTCAATGCTTACAGGTTACATTCAACGATATACCGGAGTTAAAATGGTAGGCTTATGTCACAGCGTACAAGTTTGTTCTGATAAACTATTAAAAGACTTAGGAATGGAGGATAAGCTAGAAGGTCGCCGAGAATTAATCGCTGGCATTAACCATATGGCATGGCTTCTAAATATCTATGACAAAGATGGAAATGACTTATACCCGGAAATAAAAAAACGAGCTTTAGAAAAA
>CAYJOZ010000031.1:0-11849 GCA_964371925.1 uncultured Treponemataceae bacterium
TACGCTTCCCTGCTGTAATAAACAAAGAAGCAGAACAATACATGACATTAACTCCAATGTATGAAATAGACGATATTTCAGCATACCAAGTGCCTGGCGATGTTGGAGAAGACATTGCGAAATACGATGCTATTTGGGAAAGAGTAAGAATCGGCGAATAGAGCCTTCTTCCGTAAGGCGAGACCTGTGTGTCTCGCCGCTTTTGCCAATGCGTAGCAAAACGTAGTGGTTTATTGCAATAAACCACTACTATTGGCAACATTACCACTAAATACTAATTTTAATTACCACCGGAACTTTAGAGTGATGGTGGTTTTTTTGTATACTACAGGCTTGGTCATTTTTTATCCGCAAGAATTACGCGGATTTTTATTGTGGGAGTGCTACGAGCACACTTTATTATTCGTAATGGGTCCACATGCTTTCAATTTTTACTGTTTTCTCATCTTTAAAAACCTCATATACTAAACGGTGTTGCTTATTTATTCTTCTTGAAAGCGAACCTTGTAAATCACCTACTAATTTTTCATACGGCGGTGGATATTGATAAGGGTTTTCTTCAATTAGTTCTAATAATTTTTTTACATTAGCTTTTAATCCTGAAATGGTAGCAATTTTTTGTGCATCCTTTAAGGCTTGTTTTGAATATTTTATTTTCCACATGATTACCAATCCAAGGTATCACTGCACTCTTCAAGAGGTTGTTTTTTTGCTTCGATAATTTTTTCAACCATACCAGGCACACTATGTAAGTATAACGTTTCTGCCATTCCTCTAAAATCCTCTTCAGTCATTACAACCATATTACCTTTTTCTGTTTGGATAAGAGCAGGTTCTTGAGTATCAAAAACATAATCGGTAATAGCATTTAGATATTTATTGGCAGTTTTTTGTGTATACATTGTCATAGAAACCTCCTAGGTTAAGTATACACAAAAAATACACTTTTAGCAACAAAAAAAGCAATAGCATCCGCAAGAGTTATGGTAAGAAGAGATGGTGGGAAGTTCTTCATGGGCATTCCCAATTATTAATTGTACATTATTAATTAGAATACAGTGGTCTATTTCGTGCTAGTTCTTTTTCGTCATTCCACACCGTTCTTGCCCTAAATGTTTCTGTTCCATCTTCTCTCACAATTGAATGCACCCACGTATTATCGTCAATCATTTTATATTTACACAATAGATTATCACCAAACAATGCCGATGTTACAAAGTTTGTTTCAAGTGATTTTAAGAGCCTTGTTGAGCAGTAATCGTAATCCATTAACGACAATATCCAACGTATATAGCTCATATTATTTACATGGTCGTTTAAGTCTATATCTAAAATTGTTGGTGTAAGTGGCACCTCTTTATCCCATGTTTCTGGAATTGCAATTTTTGACATTCCACCTTCTATAGCATCTTCATTATTAAATGTTAGTCCACCCATTGAAAAGTCGTTTGCCTTTAGTGGGCGCCCTGTTTTAAGGTCCAAAATCATCCAAGCAGAGCTTGCCTTCATTATGAGGTTTTCTTCTTTTACGTCAAGGTCGCTTTCGCTTTCCTCTCTCATAATATCCTTACAAGATTCATCAAAGCTCGTTTTTTTCCCATCTGGTGAAAAGCTATATTTATAATCACGTATACAAAAAAGTCCCTTTGGCTCATGTGCCCAAGTTTGCATAATAATGCGGTCAAAACCTAGAGGGTACTCAAAAAACTCAAACTTTTGCTTTGTTAAAACCCATGTTTCACCCTTATCTTGTAAGTGAATCATCGATAGTCCGCCGGTGCTGTAATGTGCAGAGGCTAGATCTTGCGTTAAGTTCATTAATGGGAATGCAGAAACTCTTGCTTTTGCATCCATAAGGCTATACATTGGGGTATAAGAAATGGTATACTTATTGTCGATAATCATACTATAAAATATATCATAGTTTTAGGAGTTATTCAATGAAGAGAATGACACGTTATGCAATTTTCGTTGCATTTTTTATTTTTGCACAGCAACCACTCAGCATTTTTACTGAAAAATTTGAATTCAAATATTCTACAGGGCACACATACAATATAGTGTCTGTGGTAAATCAAGAGGTTTTTGTTAATGACATTAAAAGCCACGATGCTATTATTACAAACAAAATTTATGTAGAAGAAATTGAAGCCCAAGCAGATGGTAGCGGTAAAATTAACACACGATATCACACCTCAGAAGTTGCCACCTTTGAAAGCGATAGGAGCCAGCAGACAACAAGTCAAAGTTATTTTAGTTCCCTATCAAGAGATAAACTTGGAAAGTATATTTTAGATGAAAAAGCGTATATGCCCGTAGTAAGAAATGTTCCTCTTTTTCCTGACTATGATTTACAACCAGGTGATTCTTGGACTGAGATGGGCGAAGAAGTTCACGATTTTCGAAATAGCTTTAAAATTGAAGAACCCTTTAGAATTCCATTTATAGCAAACTACATGTATAAAGGTACCGAAAAACTAGATGGAAGAACACTCCATGTTATCACAGCCTCATATGACTTGATGTATGAATCGCCTATTCCAGAAGGAACACAGGGAAACATCCCTTACTTAACAATAATAAACTCAGTTCAAACATTGTACTGGGATAACGAACGTGGATACTTAAACCACTACACTGAAGATTACAGAATAATTATGGAAACAACCTATGGAGACAAGTATGAATTTGTAGGTGATGCACATGCAGAAATTAAAGACTTTGCAGAAAGAACACAAGATCAAACTCTTACGGCCGTACAGTCTAAAATTGCAGACTTAGAACTTGAAGATGTTAGTGCACATATTGCCCCAGAAGGTCTTACAATCAGTCTTGAAGATATTCAATTTGAAGCTGAATCTGCGGTTCTGCAAGAAAGTGCTATCCGTAAATTACAAAGAATTGCCGAGATTCTCGAGACGCTTCCAAACAATGATATCTTAGTTACTGGCCATACTGCTCTTGCGGGAACAGCACGCGGGCGAAAACAATTGTCTGAAGAAAGGGCAGAATCAGTTGCAGAATACCTTATTGAACTTGGAGTTAGAACACGAAGAGAAATAAAAACGCAAGGTATGGGAGCTGACGACCCTGTTGCACCAAACGACACAAATGCAAACAAAGCAAAAAATAGACGCGTTGAAATAACCGTATTAAATAATTAAAATTTGTCACATTTTTGTGACAATAACACTGAAAAAAAATAGTATAGTATGCTATACTAGAAAAATAACATCGGAGGATTTATGAACGAAAAGAAATTTTCACTTACAATGGCTGTAATATATATAATTATAGCAGCATGTTTAATTGTGGGTACAACTCTATTTATGACCCAAGGTTCACAGGATAATTATTCTATAACAGTAGATGGATATATGGGTCCACTTACAGTAGAGGTCTCAATAAAAGATGGATTAATTACTGGTGCAAAAGTAACTGAATCTGCAGCTGGTGAGTTTCTTCCCCAAAGTGCAGATGCAATATTCGCCCAAGCAATAGAATCAGGGAATGCAGATTCTATAGATATAGTTGCTGGAGCAAGCGCAACTTCAAACGCCCTAATAAAAGCTTTACAACAAGCAATTGTCGAGGCAGGCGTTTATATCACATCTGCAGAAGGTAGAGCAGGATCTTTAACCGTAAAAACAACTATCAAAGATGGTGTAATTATTGATGCAACTGTAAGTGACTATCCTGAAGGAGAAAGGATTCCTGAAACTGCCGAAATTATAACAAAAGCAATTGAACAAGGAAATGCCAATGGTATTGATGTTGTAGCAGGTGCTTCAATGACATCAAGAGCTCTTATTTCAGCCTTACAACAAGCCTATATTAAAGCCAATACCGATTCAAAAGGCATGATTGGTTATGGAGAAGGCTACAAAGGTCCTTTAAGTGTACAAGTTTTTCTTGAAGGAGAAAAAATAGTAGCAGCAGAATTATTAACACTATCTGATTCTGCGTTTTCTCTTCCAACAGCAGAAGAGTTACTTACTAAGGCTGTAACAGAAGGAAGTGCCGACAATTTAGATATTATTGCGGGTGCAACAAGTACTTCTACGGGAGTTATTACGGCTTTGCGAGATGCAGTTGCAAAATAATTAGAAACAATAGGTTAATTCAATAGAAACCATAAAGGCTACATTCGAGACAATGTAGCCTTTATTTTTAATCGAAAATAACTCGTTTACTTATTTCAATCAGTTCTGGTTTATATTCAAAATGCATTGTATCATAAATAACCCATGTTCCACCCCAGGTAAAACCGTTGTCTTTCATTACTTGCACAACTTTTTCAGGTGGTGTCCATAAATCTTCTTGAGGCACAAGCATCCAGTCATCATTAAAGTCACGAACCCAAGCCCAATACATCATCTTATTCCCCCATCCTCTGGGAAGAACATCTACAGCAAGTCCATAACTATGATTACTAAGCCTATTGGTTCCTTCAACAGCTCTCCAACTATACCCGCTTACTTCAGAAAGTGTATCTAAAAATTCCTTTACTTCATTGTCAGTTTTTGCTATTTCTGTAACAGCTGCATCAATCACAGGAAACTTACTTGCAACAACTCGATTTACCGTAACCGTTTTTCCAAACAAAGAAGTTTTTACAAGGTTTTGTTCTGTTTCCAATCTTGAACCAACACCAAAGAGAGCGCGTAAAAACTCGTCATTTAATGGTGGTTGTGGAGCTCCCCTAACATCTTGAGCAGTCCTCTCCCGTAGCCTCGCAATATCTTCTGCAGTATAGGCATCAGGATTGCGCGTTTCACCGCTATACGCCCACACTTGATAGGGGCGATAATCTTCCCAAGAATCTCTCATTTCCTCTGTTAACATTCGCCCTTCAGCCCAGTAGAAAACGGTGCCATCAAACAGCGTAAGTGTCCAATCACCATTTTGCTCTATTACATCCTTAATGGTATCAGGATAGGCATTTTTATAACACTCTAAAATAATATCAGGTCTTGAATATAGTTCAGATGCTTTTACCTTAAATGGTAGTGTTATCTCATCATTGCTTCCACTCCCTATAGAGCCGTCAAGACCTACACGAATAGGTTCGATGCTTCCTCCAGCAAATAATACCAAAGCAACAATAAGCATAATAACTACAGCACAAATAATAAACTTTTTCATTACTAAATGATAGTATATTTCTATAAGAAAGGCAAGCATTCCTTTTGCGATTGCTATGAGTTTTCATGCGGGCTATGAATTGTTCCTCTTAGCAACCTCTTCTCCCCCTATATCTATTCATGCCCTCTCTTTCGATAACTAAGCAAAAGAATAGAGACGCGAAGACCGCTGGCGAGCAAAGCGAGGCCACTAGGTCTGAGACGACCTATTGCTTTTGCGATTGCTTTAAGTTTTCATGCGGGCTATGAATTGTTCCTCTTCAATTGACTTTAAATTTTTATTACATTACTATATCGAAATGGAACACAAAATCGGCGAAAACAAAATGGGCATTATGCCAATCCCACGTTTAATAATAAGTATGTCTCTTCCTTTAATGCTATCTATGCTTACTCAAGCATTGTATAATATTGTTGATAGTATCTTTGTTGCTGATGTCGGAGAGCATGCCCTCACTGCAGTATCGTTGGCATTCCCCATACAAAACTTAATGGTAGCAACAGCAACCGGAACTGGCGTTGGAATAAATGCACTGCTATCAATGAAACTTGGACAAAAAGATTATAATGCTGTAAACAGGACAGCATCAAATGGTATCTTTTTAGCCCTTTGTTCATATGTATTTTACGTTATCATAGGCGCACTCTTTATACAAACGTACTTTCATAGCCAAACAACCGACAGAGCAATACTTGAACACGGTCTCGCCTATACAAATATCGTTGTGAATGGTTCTTTTGGGCTCTTTTTTGTCATAACCTTTAATAGACTATTGCAGGCTACTGGTAAAACCATCTATGGAATGCTCATCCAAATGTCCGGTGTTGTAATTAATATTATACTTGACCCAATTCTTATATTTGGCCTTTTTGGATTTCCAAGGCTTGAAACAGCGGGCGCAGCTATTGCTACAATTTTAGGCCAAATAGGATCAATGTGTGTCGGCATTTACTTTAACCTTAAAGTAAATAAAGAAATACAGTTTTCAATCAAAAGCATCAAACCAGAATTACACATTATAAAAAAAATATATAAAGTTGGTATCCCTTCAATCGTTATGGGCTCAATTGGCTCTCTTATGGTATATGCAATGAACATTATTCTAGCAGCATTTAGCTCAACTGCCATTGCCGTTTTTGGAATCTTTTTTAAGTTAAATAGCTTTGCAATTATGCCTGTTTTTGGACTCAATAACGGACTCGTTCCCATAATAGCATATAATATTGGAGCAAAAAATAAAAGACGAGTACTGACAACAATAAAAGTTAGTACCTTATTTGCCTTTGCTTTTACCCTTGTTGCAACATCAGTGTTTCTCATTTTTCCAACAGAACTTCTTTCTCTGTTCAACGCATCTGAAGCAATGATAGAAATAGGAGTGCCTGCCCTTCGTATTATGTCATTAATGTTTTTACTCGCAGGGTTTGGGATAACATTTAGTGGAATCTTCCAAGCTCTTGGAAATGGTTTGTTTAGCCTCTATGTATCAATTATTCGCCAACTTGTATTCATTATTCCAGTGGCATGGTTATTAAGTAAAACTGGTGTATTACAAAATGTTTGGTGGGCTTTCCCTATTGCAGAAGTGGGTGGTATGATAGCAAGTGCCATCTTTATGCTATATATGAAGAAAAAAGTTATATCTAAAATAGGAGATGCATAAATTACAGCTCATATATGCTCATGGCGCACTTCGCTAACGCTCATCCTCCTCGTTAGGCGACTCGCCTAACTGCGGTGGACTAAGGGTGCTTTAATCGCAGCACCTAAAAGTTTTAAAAACTAGAAACTACCAAGTAAGATACATACGCAATGTATACCATCAGTAAAAAACTTCCCTCAACTCGATTAATACGCCCTGGCCTATTTTTATTAAAGGCAAATCCAAACAAAAATAGTGATAAAGTTAATCCTGCCATAATTGCAACATCACGAGTAAAAATTTCACTTCCAACTTCCATAGGGCTAATACTTCCCGCAATACCAACAACGGCCAAAGTATTAAAAAGGTTGGATCCTAAAACATTTCCAAGTGCAATATCATGCTCACCCTTTTTAATTGCAGCCAGAGAGGAAGCAAGCTCGGGTAAGGAGGTTCCAATAGCAACAATAGTTAATCCTATAATCAAATCACTTACGCCTAATGCAGAAGCAATGGTTACTGCCCCAGTAACCACTAAGCGAGAACTACCAACAAGAATGGCAAGGCCAACAAATAACCAAAACCATGCCTTCTTTATAGGAAGAATGTTTTCTGCTTCTTCTTGTTCAATTTCTTCTCCCAATGAATCGTTTGCAGCATGTAAACCTTGATAAATGGTCCAAGTCATAATGAGTGCAAACACTACTAAAAAAATAATTGCATCTAAACGGGTAATATTTCCATCGTAAACAAGACAAGCTGCTAAAATCGTAACAAGTGTTAAAAGTGGCAATTCTTTTTTTAGTACAGAAGATTGTACTGTAATTGGTTTAATTAAGGCAGTTAGCCCCAAAATAAGGGCAATATTGGTAATATTAGAACCATAGGCGTTCCCCAATGCAATACCAGGATTCCCCTCAGATGCAGAAAAAGCCGAAACTACCATTTCTGGTGCAGAGGTTCCAAATCCGACAATCACCATGCCAATTAATAATGGCGACATGCCAAAATATTTTGCAACACCACAGGCTCCATCAACAAATTTATCTGAGCTCCATACTAAAAGTACGAGACCTACTACCAAAAATACTACTGCTAAAATCATACGTATGTACCTACCTAATACTAAAAGTATAAATGAAATAAGGTTAAAAATCAACTAGAAAACACTAACACAACACTCATGCCTGAAAAAGTTAGAGGAAGACAATTTCTGGCAAATTTTCTAGGATTTGTAGAACACGAGAGGGTTTTCATGTATAAAAAAGTAAAAAAGCGTGCCGGAAAAAGATGGGTTTTAGGGAAGAAAAAACCGTGCTTCGCAATTAAGGGTTTTGTCTTCCCTAATAAAACGTGTTTATAGGAAAAAAATTATAGTCTAAAAACGGACTGTTAAGGTAACGCAGAATTGAAAGAGAAAAAAGGGGATTTTACGTTTGACATATAAAAAAAGAGTTTATGTGACAAGCGTAACTAGCACAAATAGTTACAAAGTGTGAAAAAAAAACAAAGATATATATAGGAGAAAACTATGTTTACAAATATCGATACCTTCGAAGATTATGAACACGTATCAGAAAATGAAGAAGTTCCAAAAGAAATTTTAGAAAGCAATGAAATGCTTGAGACAGAAAAGGATCCTGTGTTAACTGAAACAGAAAGAGTCTATGGTATACAGTATCTTTATCCCTGGCAAAGAATGGTTGTTGAAAACATTTTTGAAGCAGAAAAGTATGGCGAAAAAGGAAATCAAATTGTGTTACTCCCTACAGGTGCTGGCAAATCACTTTGCTTTATGGTTCCTGCCCTCTTTTTAAAAGGTCCGACCCTTATACTATATCCACTTTTAGCTCTTATGAGTGATCAAGAAAGACGAATGAAAGAAGGAGGTCAAGAAGTAGTTGTCTTTAGGGGCGGACAAAGTCCAGAAGAACGAAAACAAAACTTTGAAAAAATTGCTAATGGAGCACGTTTCATTTTAGCAAACCCCGAAGTACTTCAAAGCGAGACCTTAATAGAAAAACTTAAAAAATGTCATATTTCACACATTGCAATTGATGAGGCACATTGTGTTTCCGAATGGGGAGACACTTTTAGGCCAGCATATCTAACGCTAGGAGATATTCTAAAAAAACTGGAAGTACCCGTTGTGACAGCATTTACCGCAACTGCTTCCCCAGAAGTGCTCCAACGAGTGGCAGAAGTTTTATTCGATGGAGAAGCACATATAGTACGAAGTGAAAGCGATAGACAAAACATACGTTATTATGTAACATGGGCCTGTGCTAAAACAAAAGCATTAATTGATACCGTAATGAAAGAAAAACGCCCTCTAATTGTTTTTTGTTCTAGTAGAAAGCGCACTAGGGAACTTGCACTCGTTCTACAAGACTTTTTAGAACGACAAGATGAAAAAGATACCGTCCGCTTTTACCATGCAGGCTTGTCAAAAGAAGAAAAAAAAGTTGTTGAACAATGGTTTTATCCAAAAACAGATGCAATACTGGTTAGCACCTGTGCTTTTGGAATGGGTGTAGATAAAAAAGATATAAAAACGGTTATTCATTATGAGGCACCTAGCACAGCCGAAGCATATATTCAAGAAGCAGGACGAGGTGGAAGAGACGGATCTATTGCAAAGGCAATACTATTATGGTCCCCTCTAGACAGTAGGAGAGCAAAAAATCTTTTACAAGGTAGTCGAAGCAGAGTTTTAGCAGACTTTGCAGAAAGTTCATTTTGTAGAAGGCAAGTCTTGTTAGATGCCCTTGGTGCAGAACAAGCAGCCTGTAGTGGGTGCGACATTTGCGAGGGAACATTTTCAAATATTGCAAAAGATGCACAAAGTGTTTTACATTTTATCAATAAGACAAAAAAAAGATACTCGCTTGCAGAGTCGCTTGCAATATCTCAAACAAAACAAAATTTTATATCTGCGCATAAATGGAATGCAAGAATATGGGAAGAAAAAGATATCAAAGAAATATATGATTGCCTTTTTTTACAAAAAGCAATTCAATTGCACACTCACTTTAAACAAGCTGGTCGTCGTCATCTGAACTTTCAGAAGATTGCGAAGACTCACCAGAAGTCTGAGCCGCGCTAGCAGCATCATTTTGTTTAACAATTCGTTTTGGTTTATAGTTTTGCTTTTTCCGATATTTAGATACATAAAAAACAAAATTTAAGTAGAGAAGTACTACAATAAAAGCGGCAAGAACTCTCCAATCAAAAAGCAGTTCTTTTACTACCGTAAAAACATCTGAAAAACCCATAGTACTTTATCGACAAGTTTAAAAAAGGTCTTGAATGTAAATGAACAGAATGATACAATAACACTATGATTGGTATTATTGATTACAATGCAGGAAATATTGAAAGTGTGGAGCATGCCCTTAGGTCGTTAAACATTCCATACATAATTTCAAAGAAGGTAGAAGACCTTTCTGATGCAACAAAGATTCTCTTTCCTGGAGACGGACACGCAGAGTTTGCTATGAACGAATTAAAGCGTACAGGCTTTGATATATTCTTAAAAAATGCTCACGAAAAAAAAATGCCCATACTAGGAATATGTGTAGGAGCACGAATTATTTTTGATTACTCAGAAGAAGGTGATACAACATGCCTTGGCTTAGTGGAAGGTAGTATTCGCCATTTTTCAAACATTATAGAAGACAAAACACAGCATTTAAAAGTTCCTCACATGGGATGGAATAATATAACGTTAAAAAACAACTGCCCCATATTTGAAGGCATTGATGATAACACCGATTTTTACTTTGTGCACTCTTTTGCTATTCAACCAAAAGATCCCGCGATTATTAGTGCAACGGCAGATTATGGATTGAGTTTTCCTGCAGCTATATGGAAAGACAACCTATATGCTTGCCAATTCCACCCAGAAAAATCGGGGGAAGCAGGCTTACGTATCTTACAGAATTTTGCTAACTTACAAGAGGGATCATCATGTTAAAAAAAAGAATTATTGTTTGCCTCGATGTTAAAGATGGAAGAACAACAAAAGGGGTAAAGTTCCAAAACAATGTAGATATTGGAGACCCTGTTGAAATGGCAAGAGAGTACTACCGACAAGGTGTTGACGAACTCGTATTCTACGATATTATGGCATCAGCCCGTGGTCGTGGCCCCATATTAGATCTAATACAAAATGTTGCAAAACAAGTCTTTATTCCGTTTTGTGTAGGCGGCGGTATCACAACATTAGATGATATTAAATCAACGATTTTGGCTGGAGCCGAAAAGATTAGCTTAAATTCACAAGCAGTAAAAAATCCAACTCTCATTACTCAGGGCGCAGAAATTTTTGGAAACCAATGCATTGTACTTGGAATGGATGCCGCCCTTGACGCCTCTATGCCATCTGGATATAGGGTGTTTATAAATGGTGGGCGTACTTCGACAGAACTTGATGCATTGCAATGGGCAATAAAAGCCGTAGAACTAGGTGCGGGAGAAATTGTACTTAATTCGATTGATGCAGATGGAACAAAAGAAGGCTATGAACTTAATCTTACAAGAATGATTTCTGATGCCGTAACCGTTCCCATCGTTGCATCAGGTGGTGGTGGCATTGTAAAACATCTTGCCGATGTTGTGTCCGATACTTTAGACGATGGGAACAAGGGAGGCCGTGCAGATGCAGCTCTTATTGCAACTATGGTGCATTCAGGCGGTTACACCGTTCAAGGAATCAAAGAAGAACTAAAAACTCTAGGTGTTCCCGTACGAATTTAATACCTCTTTACCCATTAGCATCAGCGGCTTCTTTGCCTTCAAGTGCTAGCTTTGCAAGTTGCGCTGCGTAATGTTCTGCACCTTTTGCTTCCTTTGCAGCGTGCATTGTACTGTTTTTAGCAACAGAGGCTTTTTGTAAGAATTGTACTGATTGCAAAATATCTCGTGCCTGTACTTCGCTCACAGTCAGTGCTTCTTCAATATCGCTAATACTTGCGCTTGCAAGCTTATCAACCGTAGTCCATTTTTGCATAATAATCTTAGCCCGTTTAGATCCTACATGAGGAAGCTCTGAAAATACGCT